>JAFXKQ010000111.1 GCA_017531625.1 Clostridia bacterium
AGATAGCGTGCATTAGCTACAAGGGTGGCTATAGCAATCTCAATGTAGGAACCGCAAGCGGCGATCACGGTGAAACCTGCGTATTGTCCGGCTGAAGCTTTACATAAAAAGCTTGCGAAAAACCCTTGCAACGGAGTAAGCCCTGCATTCCTGGCAAAAATCCCAAGCGAAAACGAAACAGCCAAATACCCAAGACCAATTGGAATGCCGTGTTTCATTCCAAGTGCATAAACCCTTTTATTCTGTTGTGATGAACTTACTTTCTCTTTCAATTCTTAACTCCTACCTGAACATAAAAGGAATCACGGAGAAAACGGTTAGACATTCAAAAGCTCTAAAGAGGCTGTCGCAGTTTAAATACTTGCGACAGCCTCTTGTAACATTAAAAACTAAATTATAAGACTTAATTACTCAATGTCAGCGTTGGGATCGAAACCGAGTCTCTTAAGAGTTTCAACAACGTAGGACTCTCTGTACTCGTCTTCAGGCTTTCTTCCAAGGTAAGAAATGAAGAACTGTTCGCAAGCTTCCTGATAAGAAATCTTAGCAAGCTCAGCAATAACACGAACGCTTCTGTCGATGAGCTTCTTGTTAGTGGGAAGAACCTGAATCATCCAGTTGGACCAAACCTTACCCATCTTAGCCATGGTAGCTGTGCTGAGAAGGTTGAATGTGAGCTTAACCATAAGGTGAGTCATAAGCTCTGTACAAGTTCTGGGAATTTCAACAGGAATATAAATTTCGTTCTCAGCGATCTTGCCTTCGGGAATGTTACCCATACGGATAACTACGCCACCGCCGAAGGAAGGAAGATACTTGTTGTACCAAGCAAGAACATCTGCATTTGCAGAGCCGTTAATGTCCATACAAACGAGGTTAGAAGGCTTACGGCTGTAACGGGAAGGATCATCCTCGTTACCTACGCAATACTCATAAACTTCTTCTGCGCCAACGGAAGGAGGATTGTCGATGATAGCCTGTGCAGCTTCCATGCGAACATAATCTTCGCTTGTCCATTCAAGACCCTTGATGGGACGGCGGTAAACATGCTGCCATGCAACGGTACCGGGATAAAGGGGATCCTTAGCATAAGCCCAGCTGATAGCAGAAGTTGTGTCAGCAAACTTACGGAAAGGAGGAAGTGTAAACGTAGGCTGACGTTCTGTAGTATCGGTAAGAATGTCAAGGAGATAATCGTGTGTAAGGTATGTAATAAGACCGTTTGCCTTATAAGTAGCGGTTTCAAACTCAACAGCCTTGGTAAGACCTTCAAGTGCGGCGCCGGAAGAAAGAGTGTCAAGAAGCTTCTGGAAAGCCTTAGGATACTCTTCAGACTTAAGAGCAGCTACACCAACAACCTTAAGTTCGTCAGCAGTGAGGTTCTCGTTAAGCCATTCAGCGCAAGCAAGCTCGATAGCTGCGCCGGCAGTAAGAAGTTCTACTGTAGTAACCTGTATACGGGTAGAGCCGGAAACTGCCATGTTACCAACAAAAATGCTTATCGGAATGATGTTGGGACGTTCAAAAACAACACGAACTCTGTCAAGATGCTTGCAGAGGATTTCCTTCGGATTGCAGTAGAGGTAGTAAGTAGTGCATCCTCTGTCATCTGCTTCAAGAACAGAACCGTTAATACTTGCAGAAAGACCGCACTCAGCAAGACCAACAAGAACGTCGCCCTTACCAACACCGGCTTCAACAACCTGCTGACGGCCGAATGTCATGTAGTCTTCAAAGTTTTCAACGGAGCGAACAAGAGCTCTGTCACCGCCGGTTGTGAAGCTGTTGCAGCATTCGCAAATTTCTACAAATTCTTCCTTTCTTGTCGGAAGCTTATTGATAAGAGAAGTCCAGAAAAGACGCCATGCACCGTCAAGCTGGATAGCCATACGTCCGGATGCACCAACGCTGGAGAAAACAACCTTTTTTCTCTCGGTAATAACACGCTTGATATCCTTAACCAAAGACTTGAACTCAGGAGTTTCAAAAGCCTTAGCGGTAACGGTAGGAATATCGGTATCAGCAGAAAGAATCATCTTGATACCTGCAGCGGTATCCTTAGCAATAGTAGCACTAAGGTTTCTTGTGCGAGGATTAGACTGTTCGGTAGGAATAACACCGAGGTGGAATTGCTTTTCGTTTTCTATAAAGTCCTTTGCGGCGTCCTTATAGTTGGTAATATTCTTGTACTCCAAAATAGTGCCCCTTTCATTTATATGAAAAATTATTTTTTGCCATCATTTTAGACAGCTTGTACAATCAAGCCATTTTAGCATTATTTTTCCGCTTTTGCAATACCTTTTTATGCTTTTTTCAGCTTTTTATATGCTTTTCACAATAAATTTTACCAAAGCTCGCTTCTAAAAGGCAAAGCGTCAATAACGTGTTCCTTGGAAACAGACAGTGCGGCGGCTTTCGAAGCAAATTCCGCTGCCTCGACCAAGCTCTTACCCTCGGTTATCGCAACAGCCAGCGCCGCATTAAAGCAGTCCCCCGCCCCTGTTGTGTCCTTTACGTCAACCTTAACAGGCGGTACGTGAGTGACAGTTCCGTCTTCGAAAACCAGAGCGCCGTCACCACCCAAGGTAATAACTGCCCTTTTTATTCCACACTCTCTCAAGCCCGCAACAAAATCTTCGCCAAAAAGCGTTTTTGCTTCCTGCTCATTGGGGGTGATAACATACGAATCCGTCAGAAACTTTTTATCTATCATTCTTGCCGGTGCAGGATTGAAAACAACCGCTACGCCGTGTTTCTTCGCCGTTTCAAAAGCGGCTTTCAACACACAGTCATTTACTTCGAGTTGAAGCATAAGTAAATCAGAGCTTGCAATTTCGTTCTCAAAACCGTAAACATCTTGTTCGTTAATCTGCTCAGCCGCACCTCTGTAAACCGTTACTCTGTTTCTGCCTTCAGCATCGGTTAAAATACAAGCGTAGGCCGTATCTTCTCCCGGCTTTGTGCAAAAAAGAGGCTCTACTCCTTCTTTTTCAAGGACCGACTTGCAAAATAACGCATTTGCATCCGAACCAACCCCGCCAATAAAGCTTACTTTGGCTCCAAGTCTTGCCGCCACCACTGCTTGATTATAACCCTTTCCGCCGGCTTCAAAGAAAATACTTTCCGCCTTAACGGTTTCCCCCTCAGCATGAAAATGATCGACTTTCAAAAAACAGGACATACCGCCAAGACCAATCACAGTAATTTTTTTCAAAAAAGCACGTCCTTTCTCATTTTTTAAGTGCCGCACGTGTAAATTTACCTTCGGGCGGCAGCCCTCTCTCAAAACGGTCTAACACGTTTTCAACCGTTTTTTCATATTCATCCGTAAACAAAAGTATAAAACCGTTAATTCCCTGCTGTGCAAGCTCTTTACGTTTATCAAGAAGATAAGTGGGGAACGCGTTGTAAATAATGTTCCTATGTCCGTACTCCCTCATTGCCAAGAAAGAAGCTCCCGTCTTGTCGGTAAGAAAACAAGAACACCTTATGCCTTTATTTTTTCCTTGACATTTTCCAGCGTTTTGAATCATACAGCATTCGGTATGCATCAAAGGCATCCGTCCGTAAACAATGTATTCCTTTTTCAAATCGGCTTCACCGACAAATCTCGGATTCAACTCAAAAGAAAGCAAAGCGCTGTCAAACCCCAACCCCGATACCTCTTTTAAAGTTCTGCTGTTTGTGATGTTCAACGTGTAATCACCGTGCAAAGTAAAGCCATCACACAAAGGAATAAACGAAACATTCGGTACTGTTAATTGCGTAATTCCCAAAGTACGGGCCCTTTTCAACAGTTCGCAAACCGTATCCCTCTCGCTGTTAAATACAGTGCGTGGCATTATGGCTGAAATCTTTGAAAAGTCAGTTCCGCCCCGCAATTCGTTTATCCGCCACAAAGGCACATCTATTCGCTCGACTTTTGCCAACAACTTGTTAATAAATTTTGCAGAAGGGATATCACCCTCAAATCTCAGAACTATCTCCGTTTTTTTGTTACCCAAGTTTCTGCAAAAATCCTTTTTTGCATTGTTCGCCACTTCATTATTTTTTGACAAATGACCTTTAGGGCTGTTATTTTTTATGATCTCAGACTTCAACCCTTCGCAAACCTCTCTCCTCAGAGAATTTACGGCCGACACGGGCAAAATAAGCCCATCCTCCAGCGTTAGTTCCACCTCTGCCAAAAACGGAGTGTTGCCCAATTTTTTCAGTCTGGAAGTTAAATCCTCTTTTGCTAGCGGATGTTTCAAAGCCTTTTCCGGAACAGCTCCGTAGGCTTTAAAGCTTATTCCTCCGAAATAAGCTTCAAGTGATGAAGGCATTTTGTTTTTTACAACGCAGTTAAACTGTACGTTTAATTTTCGCTCTCTTATCTCGACGCTGGTGTTTCTGGTAACAGCCTTATCTTCCTCGGTACGTATTCCGCTCATGTGAGGTCCGACTTCAGCAGTAAAGTAACCGTCGGTAAATCCACTACGTGTAAAAACGCTTTTAAGCTCGGCAAGCTCGGCATCGGTGGGTAAACGCCTCTCATCAATAAGCGTTCTGTAAACTTTGGTAATGGTGTAAACGTACTCAGGACTTTTCATGCGTCCTTCAATCTTCATACAGTCGATTCCCATTTCCAGCATTTCTTTGACGTGTTCAGCGAGACACAAATCCTTTAAGGACAGTGGAAATGTACCATTGTAGCTCTGACGGCATGGTTGAGCGCAACTTCCGCGGTTTCCGCTTCTGTCTCCGATGGCAGCTGAAAACATGCATCCGCCGCTCGCACTGACACAAAGAGCACCGTGAACAAAAACTTCCGTTTCTATCCCGCTTTTTTTAATCGCCGCAATGTCGCTCTTTGAGCATTCTCTTGCAACGACAACCCTTGAAAACCCCTTCTCTTTCAAAAGATCTATGCCAAAAGAATTGTGAACCAAAAGCTGTGTACTGGCATGAAGCTGAATCCCTTCAAACGTCTCACGCAATGACGAGGCAAGCCCTAAATCCTGAACGATGTAGGCATCAGGCGGACAATCCTCTTCAAGCATCGAAACAAAATCAAGCACTTCCTTAAATTCTCTGTCAAAAATCAAGGTGTTAAGAGTAATGTAAACTTTAACGCCGTAAAGTCTGCAAAACTCAATTGCCGTTTTAATGTTTTCATCGTCAAAATTATTCGCATAAACTCTGGCATTAAACAGCGTACCGCCAAAGTAAACAGCATCTGCACCTGCATACACAGCCGCTTTCAGCGCATCAAAGCTTCCCGCAGGAGCTAAGAGCTCAGTCTTCATTTACAGCGTCACCTCCCATTTGTTGAAATAAAGAAAAAGCAAAACAGCGTGGACAAAAATGATAATCGGTAACCCAAACATAAACCTTTTATGACGGGTCTTGTGCCGTATCAAAAGCATTGTAATGTACTCTGCCGCCCCGCCGCCCACAAGAGCTACAGCAAAGAGTCCCGCTTCGCTGACCCTAGGCTTCTTAGTTATTGCGGCTACCTTGTCAATCAAAGTAAAAACCGAAGCAACGATTGAAACAAACGCAAAGTAGATCCAAATGCCTTTATCCATACAACTTTACCTTCTCAATAATTTGACGGGCGGAAACGAATTTCCGCCCGTGTACCTCAAAGTATCAACTTTTACTTATTAAGTGTCTTTCTCATGGTAGCGAAGGAACGGCAAATCTTAAAGCCTGCGCCTTCGTAAATGTATCTTGCAGGGTTAGTATCGCCGGTAAAGAGGGACATAAATGTAGCACCCTTCTCAGAAAGGCCCTTGCAAAGTGCAGCAAAGAGAGCCTTGCCTATACCGTGCTTTCTATACTCGGTGTGAACGCCGATTCCGCAGAAAGTGCCTCTGCCTGTGGGAGAAACCGCAAGAGGACCTGTATAACCCGTAACCATACCGTTATGAGCGGAAATAACTATGTCCTCGTCAAGACGGGAAAGAACAGCACGTCTCCAACCCTCGTTTTTAATGTTATCAAAGAATTCAGGGAAGCCGTGATGGCGATCCTTATCGAAATAGCAAACCTCGATATCCGACTCTTTAAGTTTTTCAAGTCTTTCAACGATAGCATCGGGATACTTATAATCCTTGAGTTCGAGGTAGTAAGTATTCTGGATGGAGTACTGTTCATAACCCATCTTACCAAAGAACTTGTAAGCATCGCTGTCCATGTCAACGCCGGGAGTACCTGCATGATCGTGGGGAGCCTTACCGGGAATAAACCAAGAAAGCTGGCAGGGGTTGTAGAAAACAAGCTCGATTTTTTCGAGTTCGGGCTTTAATTCCTGAAGCTTTGCTTCAAGAGCCGCGAGCATTTCCTTAGCCTTGCCCTGTCCTCTATACTCTTTAAGAACGCCAATGTAAGTGATGTAAGCCACCGTGGGCTTGCTGGGGTCGGAGCCAAAGTTTGCAGAACCGAAAGCGATAACCTTACCGTCTTCTTCGCCAACAAAGTTAATTACAGTGTAGTTTCTCTCCTTGAGGAAAAGATAGTTGAAACTGTCTTTATCCAAAGGCTTAAAAACTACCTCACCGCTTTCAACGCTCTTGTTCCAAAGTTCAATGCATTCGTTAATCTGGCCGTCGTAATTCTTGATAACCATAAAACTTCTCCTTTTATTTAGAAATTATTTAACAAAATTATTTTTGATATTTAGTCGCCCAATCTGGTTAGCACAAGCTCGGTATCATCGGACGAAATCGTAAGCTTATTACCGCTGATGGAATAATCTGCCTCCACCTCGTATTCATCGTAAACGATGGTAATTTTTCCGTTAACAGCCTCATACGTGAAGTTATACGGAATACCCATCAAGGTATAATAACCCGTTCCGTCTCCGTTAAAAACGTAGGCGTAGGAATCGCTCATCATTTCATCTTCCATATCAAGTGCCCAGGTTCCTACGAGGTCATACTCTTTATTTCCGCAGGAAACAAGAGAGATAACAAAACACAAAACGAGCACCAAGGAAAAAAACTTTTTCATAACGCATCACCTTTCTTATTGACTGACAACAGGATAAATAGCAGAGATACGGGCGTTTGAATCCCCCACCTGAACCTCATAAACCAACGGCTTCGCAGCATCAGACCCCACATCTGCTCTGAAAGAACCGTTGTTTTCCATGATTTTGAAAGAAACGATGTACCTTTCGATGTAACCGTCCTCACTTGACTGCGAATTATAGAATTCAGCCTTGATGTCATAAACCATCTGAGGAGTAAATCTTTTTGGGTTAACGTGAGATTTAAAATAACTGTCGGTAAAAAGACTGTCAAGCTCAACCGCATCGCCGTTAACCAAAGCTTCAAAGTAACTGTTGAACAATACCCCTACTTTGCTGTTGGTAAGCGGATTATCGTCTGTGAGGTATCCACCCAATCTTGAAGCATCGATTAAATAAACACGTCGCTCCTTTACGGTGTAAAGCAATCGCTCATTTATGTCTGTGCTGTAATCCTCGGGAAAATAATAAATCCCGTCCTGTTTCACTGTCAAATCAAGCTTCTCCGATGCAAGCTTTCCGACTAAAAGATCACCTACGCTCACAACGGCGAACAATCCAAGTACAACAGCAACCGAAAAACAAACCGATTTAACTATTCTCTTTTTAATGTTTAGCTTGTTGTTTTCCAAAGAGCTGTCAGCCCTTTCTAACGAGCAGTCAACATTAGCCTTGTTATCCTCTGTTCTTTTTATCATTTTTACCTCTGGAGTACAAAATAAAATATACTACCAAACAAACACAGCAAACAGCGGACAGCACCGCAAATCCCGAAGCAAGAACAAAACCTAAATCGCTGTTCAAAAAGCTGTCAACGCTCTCAACAATCGGTCCTTCGGCAGAAACGCTGACCACCGCCGAAGCTGAAAAAAACACACTAAGGAACAATGCGAAAAACCGCTTAACAAATCTTTTGACCATAA
>JAFXKQ010000112.1 GCA_017531625.1 Clostridia bacterium
GCCGTAGGTTCGGGCTTGAGTTCGGGCGTAAGCTCTACCGTGGGGGCTGCCGTAGGTTCGTAAGCTGGCTGTTCGGTGGGAACGGCAATCGGCTCTGCCACGGGGGCTGCCACGGGGGCGGGAGCGGGCTGTTCAAGGGGTTCAACGGGGTCAGCCACGGGTTCTGCCACGGGGGCGGCAGGTTCGACCGCAGGAACTCCGTAAACGTTCTGCTGTGTCTGAGGTACGCCGTAAGGAATCTGCTGTGTCTGAGGTACGCCGTAAACATTCGGTTGCTGAGGTACGCCGTAAGGAATCTGCTGAGGCTGAGGAACGTAAAACTGCTGAGGGGTTGAAGAATTCTGCTTCTTGCCACCCAAAGCAATCATCAGAAAAGCGGCGTAAGGAAGGACGCAGACGGAAAGCTGGTAAATCAAAGTTCCGAAGTCAAACTTTTCGCCCGACCACCAACTGCTAACCATTCCAAGCTCGGTAACGGAAGGGCCAAAGAAGTTGTCCTTAACAAAGAGGGGCACGAGAAGCACCGCCGCAAACATGATGGCGGAAACGATTTTACAACCCAGGTTCTTAGCAAAGAAAAGGAAGCACACGCCGATTCAGAAAGCGAGCACCAAACCAAGGAGAACCAAAGTTTGTCCGATGCTGTACTCAAAAATCCACTCCAACACGTCAAGCTCAAAAACGTAAAGCTGATTAAAGAGCATTGCGACAAAGTAGAAGATCCCCGCGATGGCAGGAACTGCTGTGTTGCCTTTGATGGCGGCAAAGCTTGTGCCAAAGAGGACGAGGGTGCTGATCAACAAAAAGAGCTCACCGGCAAACACCTCAAAATCCAAATCAAAGGACTCAATCACCGCAAGAAATCCGCCCTCGGTTGCCAAAGAGCCCACAATGTAAAAAACAAAGGTCAGCACGGCAAGAATAAAACCGACAACACCGCAAGCAGAGGCAGATTTACGTGGAGCGCTCACGGGCGCGGGGTTTGGATTATAAGCGTAATTCATAAAACTTAATCCTTTCTGTAAAAATTGTATCTTAGTTTAATCAAATCGGAATTTAACCGAATCATTTGCTCTTTTTAAAAACCAACGTCTTGCTGAGAACGTAATTAAGCACGATGACGATGACGGAAGAAACGACCGTTGCCACGTTGGCGTCAAGTTTAAGAACGTCGCAGAACAGAGGCATCAGACAGAAGAGTTCAAGCAAAAGAGTTGCAATTCTTGAAAGCGCAAAGGACAAAGCCTCTTTTAAGCGTTCCGCCTTTTGGGACTCGCTTTTAAAGACGTAGGCACGGTTTGTGAAGTAGGCAAAAACGATGCCCGCAAGGTTTTTGATAAAAGTGGAGAGGTCCTCGCTCAAAGAAAACGCATTAAAGCACAGCCAGAACGCCACAAGACTCACTCCCGTGGTGAGAGCGCAGAAAACGAGGTACAAGCCCTTTTCGGTTTTAAACAACAGCTCAAACGCCTTTTTAACCATGGTTTAGCCTTTCAGGATAGAATTTAACGAGTTTATTGTAACACACAACGCTGAAAAGGTCAACAAAAAAGTTGAAAGATTCTGTTCCCACGGGCTTAAAACGCAGGTGGGGTTCGGCACGGCGGAACCTTAAAGGAGAGGACTTGGAGGAAACGGGAGTTTTCCTAAAAATGAGGAAAAGTTAACAAACCAAGATGAGACGAAAAACAGAAAACCTCATGGTAGAATGAAGGCGTAAGGAAAAACTGTGGAAAAATTCAGAAAAGCCTCGGGCCACCGCAGTTTTTTCTAAAAAAACCAATCTTAACCAAGCAAGCTTAACAAAGCTTTGAATTCTTCAAAAACTTCAACTGCTCAAAGGTTTAAATCCATGAACCAAACTCCCTTTACTTCCCTCACCCAATGCACGGCACGGATTGACGAGTACTTCAACAACTACCTGCCGAAGCACGAAAACGAAATCGCCGACGTGGAATCCCTTGCGGACTTTCTGGGAACGACCCGTGAAGCCCTCATCTCGCTGGAAAGCGACAAGACTTACGGTTTTGAAATCCGAAAGGCAAAGAACCGCATCGCCAAGATAAAAAAACAGCTTGCCTTTTGCGGAAAGATTCCCGCCGCCGTCCTCTCCTTCGATTTGAAGAACAACCACGGCTACCGTGACAAGACCGACGACGGCACCGCAGCGGAAACCGTGGTCATCAAAGGCAAGGCGAAGGAATGGAGCAAGTGAGGGCTTCTGCCCCGTTGGCTCAGTTACTTTGTTAACTTTGTAACTTTGTTGACTTCGGGGCTTTGTTGACTTCGGGGCTTTGTTCTCGTTGACTTGCTTGGTCAGCCGAAACTGATTCATTTGTTTTATGAAAGAAATTCTGATAGAACCAAACGAAAAACAAAAACGTTTCTTCGAATCCACCGCCCGCTTCACGGCGTACGGCGGAGCGAGGGGCGGCGGAAAGTCCTGGGCGATGCGAATAAAGTTTTTGCTTCTCGCCCTGGGGCACGACGGAATCTCAATTCTGCTACTCCGCCGCACCCTCGGAGAGCTTCGGGAAAACCACATTTTACCCCTTCAATCACTCCTTAAAGGCATCGCAGATTACAGCGAAAGCCGTAAGGAGTTTTCTTTTCGCAACGGGAGCCGAATCAAGCTCGGTTACTGCGACACGGAAGCGGACGTACTTCAGTACCAGGGGCAGGCGTACGAGGTCATCGGTCTGGAGGAGGCAACGCATTTCACATTCTTTCAGTTTCAGTGCCTTACGGAATGCAACCGCTTTTCGGGACGGATGAAGAAACGCTTTGCTCCCAGAATGTACCTCACCTGCAACCCCGGAGGCGTTGGGCACGAATGGGTAAAACGGCTTTTCATCGACCGCCGTTTTTTCGAGGGCGAGAACGCAGAGGACTACTGCTTTATAAAATCCTTGGTCTTTGACAACGGCTTTCTGTTGAAGAACAACCCCGAGTACGTCAAAACCCTTGAAGCCCTGCCCGACGCACGAAAACGTGCAATGCTTTACGGAGACTGGGACGCATTTGAGGGAGCGTTTTTCCCCGAGTTTTCTTACAAGGTGCACTCCTGTCCCGACTTTGACGTTCCTAAGGAATGGCTGAGATTCAGAGCGCTGGACTACGGACTTGACATGTGCGCCTGTTTGTGGCTTGCCCTCTCGCCGGAGGGGAGCGTTTACGTGTACCGGGAACTTTACGAGCCGTCGCTCATTCTGTCGGAGGCGGCAAAACGCATTACTGCGCTGACTCCAACGGAGGAGCGCATCCGTTACACCGTGGCATCCCCCGACCTGTGGAACAGACGGCAGGACAGCGGAAAAAGCGGGTTTGAGATCATGACGGAGAACGGACTCAGAGGATTGAAAAAAGCGGACAATTCGAGAATCACGGGCTGGCGGGTGGTCAGGGAGTACCTGAAACACAACGAGGACAGCCCGCCGCGGCTTAAAATCTTCCGCTGTTGCGAAAACCTTCTGCGTACCCTGCCCCAGCTGCGCTTTGACGAGAGCGTAAAGGAGGACGCGGCAGACAAACCCCACGAGCTGACCCACGCCCCCGAAGCTTTGCGCTACGCCCTCATGTCGTGGGAGCCGAAGGAAGCGCAAAAGGCGGATAATCCGAAAAGCTTTATTTACAGCTTTGAAAAGCAAAAACCCAAAAACGACGGTTACCGTTCCCTCATAAATTACTGAGCAAATCCGAAAGGCAAAGAACCCCAAGAACCCAAGAACCCAAAAGCAGAAAAAACGAAGAACCCAAGAATCGAAGAACAAAGAACAAAGAAAAAAACCCAAAAACCAAGCGTAACAAGGAGGAAGTATGTCAAAGCAAAAAAAGGACTTTACCGAGGACTGGCTCCTGTACGAAAAGGGCAAGGACTACAACTACTCCATTGACCTTTACAGCACGGTAAACCGCAACGAGCGATTTTACCGAGGAGACCAGTGGGAGGGCGTTGAAGCGGGGGATTTACCGACCCCGGTGTTCAACATTTTCAAGCGCATCATCAATTACTACATCTCGACCATCATGAGTTCAAAGACCTCAATGCGATTCACCTACGCCTCACCCTACGGGGCAGAGGGTTACATTACGAAGGACGAGGTCAGCAGAATTACGGACACGGTGAACAAGGTATTGGAGGACAAAGCCCAGCATCTGAGGTTAGACGGTTTGCTTTCGGACGCATTGGAAGACGCAGCGGTCAGCGGAGATGCGGTGGCGTACACGTACTTTGACCCCAATGTAAAAACGGGTCAGAAGTTTGGGGGCGACTTCAAAACGGTGCTTGTGGACAACACAAACGTCTTTTTCGGCAACCCGAACCTTGCATCCGTTGAGGGACAGCCCTACATTTTGATTTCGAGCCGAGAAACCGTAAGCTCCCTCAAAGAAGCGGCAAGAAGGAACGGAGTAAGCGAGGACGAGATTTCAAAAATCGCACCCGACAGCGAAACCGCAACCCAAAGCGGTTCACTTTCCGCCAAGGAGCAGGAGGGAACAAAATGCACCGCCGTCATCAAGCTGTGGCTTGACGAAAAGGGTTACGTGCGTTACCGCAAGTCCGTAAAGAACGCAGTCATCGCACCGGAAACGGAAACCAAACTGAGACGTTACCCCGTGTGCTTTATGAACTGGACGAGAACAAAGGGTTCGTGGCACGGGCAAGCGGTGGCAACGGGCTTAATCGAGAACCAGATTTTCATCAACAAGAGCTTCGCCATGGTAATGAAGCACATGATGGACACAGCGTTCTCCAAGGTAGTTTACGACAGCACCGTCATCGACAACTGGACAAACCTTGTGGGAGAAGCAATCGCCGTAAACGGGAACGTGGACGGCGTGGCAAAGGTACTCTCCTCAGGCCAGATGCAGTCGGGAATGCTTGACGTAATAAACATGGCAATCCAGCACACCAAGGAATTCATCGGAGCAACGGACACGGCGCTGGGCGACGTAACCCCGACAAACACCTCAGCCATTCTGGCATTACAGCAAGCGTCGAACATGCCGTTGGAGAACATCAAACGCCAGCTTTACCGCTTCGTGGAGGAGCTGGGACTGATCTGGCTGGACTTTGTGTTTGCGTACTACGATGATAAGCGACTGGTTTACGAGGAGAACGACAAGTACCACCCCTTCCCCGTGAGCCGATTCCGGAGTGCGCTGTTTGATTGCAGGGTGGACGTTGGGGCATCGAGTTACTACTCGGAGATAGCGTCACTTAACACCTTGGATTCGCTCTTACAGCTTGGGCACATCAGCTTAAAGCAGTACCTTGAACGAATCCCCGACAACTTAATACCTAAGAAGGCGGAGCTTCTTGAGGAAGTCACGAGGGCCGCCGAAGCCGCAAGTCGGGAGAGTTTTCCCGACGCAACCGAAACCACCCTTGACGGAGTGCAAGACACCGTAAGCGAGGGAGAAAAGGAGTAAAAGGAAAAGATGACCAAAGAAGACATTTACGAAGCGCTGTGCGACATAGCGGAGGACATGCTCACCACACCCGAGGAGCTTTTGTCGTTTTTGGCGGCGCAGAGCGAGCAAATCGGGCAAAAGCAAAGGGAAACCCTTCCCCCTGAGGTAAGCGGTTATCTGAGCAACGCAAAGGCGGAGAAGAAACAGCACCGAGCAGAGCTTAAAGCAGCGGAGGAAGAGAAGGGGCTTAAAGAACAGATTAAAGCGTTCAAGGAGGTCTACCCCGAGGTAGGAGCGGAGGAGATTCCCGAAACGGTCTTTGCCGACATGCAAAAGGGGATTCCCTTGGTTTACGCCTACGCTTACTACCTTGCGGCGGGAGACGGTGAAAGCCGTTACGCCGAGGACGTGAACAAGCAAAACGCCAGGATGGCAATGCCCCCCGTCAACGAGGCCGACGAAAACGGCGAACTGACAATGGACGAGGTAGAGGCAATGCCCCCTGCGGCGGTGAAGAAGAATTACCCCAGAATTCTCAAATCCATCGGTAAGTGGCGTCTCTGAGAAAACCGAGGCGCCTGAAACGCACCTGAATCAAACCCAACCAAAACCTCGGCTTGACCGAAACCCAAACTTCGGCTTGACCGAACCCCAAACTTCGGCTTGACCGAACCAAAACTTCGGCTTTACCGAACCCAAACTTCGGCTTGACCGAAACCCAAACTTCGGCTTGACCGAAACAGACTTCGGATTGACCCAACCCAAACTTCGGCTTAACCGAAAAAACTTCGAATTAAAGAAAGGAAGAACAAAACATGAGCAACTACAACAGCATTGAAAAAGTCATCGCAGCGGAAATTCTCCGTACAAACGAAGACAACTTACTTGCAAACACCATCTGTTACACCAGCTTCAGCGGAGACATTAAGAACTCCGGCGACAGCGTGACCTACATCGGACTCAACGAGCCTTCCGTTTACGACTACGAGGGCACGGTAAGCTATGAGGACATTAACGATGCGGCAACCACCCTTTACATTGACCAGGACAAGGCGTTTTCCTTCAAGGTAAAGGACATTGAGGAGCTCAGAAGCACCGTGGGGCTCAAGGATTCCCAGATGAAGAGAGCGTCCTACAACCTCAAGAACGCCGTAGACAGCTACGTGTTCGGACTTTACGGCGACGCAGGCGTAACCATGGACGAGGTAAGCGCAACTCCCCAGAACGTCCTTCAGGCAATCGCAGAATTGAAGCAGGTACTTGAAGAGAAGAACGTTCCCGACGGCAGAATCTGGATCGTAGTCCCCCCCTTCATCAAAACCAAGCTTCTTCTTGCGGGCATCAAGTTCTCGGTAAACGACGGCGTAAACGGCACGGGCGCAGTGGGCTTCACCGATGAACTGGGCTGTGACATTTACGTTTCCAACCAGTTGGCAAAGAAGGACGGCAAAACCATGATGATGGGCGGATCTTACAGCTCCATCGCCTACGCAGAGCAGGTTTTGGAAACCCAGATCATCGACCGTCTTGAAAACAGCTTTGACACAGCGGTAAGAGGCAGACTCGTGTTCGGCGCAAAGGTAATCCGCCCCGACGAACTCGTCTGCTGTCCCGTTTCCGACGGCGAAAACAACCTTTAAGGGCGAGAGCGTAAGAGCGTAATCGAAGCCCCGATTTAAGAACAAGAAAAGCAAAAGAACAAGAAAAGGAGAACAAACAAATGGCAAACGTTATTTTCAACACCAATAAGGTAAGCGTCCCCTGCAAAGCAACAGCAATCACCAAGGTTGGCACGCTTAACGAAACCGTAGCTGGCAAGGAGCAGAGTCTCTGCTTCACTCCCACGGCAAAGAGCGAGCACATCATCGTCCACGTAAAGAACACAGCCAACAGCATCTGCCACTTAAGATTCGGCAAGGGCGACTACGTGGGCGCAAAGGAATCCGACTCCGTGTTCCTTGAACCTCAGCAGGACTACGTGGCGTTTGTAGACACGGGTGCGTGTCTTAAAAACGACGGCAGCATCGAGCTTATTTTCAAGCCCGAGAACAACGTGGCACTCAACGCTTCCGCAGTGACAGTAAAGGTCATTGAGTTCCTTCCCGTAGAGAACCACTGATAAAAAGGTAACAAAGGGAGAAGGTGAACACAAATGACCGGCTACGAGCTTTACCTGTCCGCCCTTGACATTTGCGGACTGCGAAACGCCAAGGGAGAAGAGGACGAGGACCTGAACGACCTTAAAAGCCGTTCATTGAACCTGATAAACCTGCTGTTGGACGAAACTCTTTGGCTTGAACGCTACTTAAAGAACGACAGCAGTCTCAGCGCCGTCCATTTGGAAGCCCTCGAAGATGAACTGACGGTGGACCCGCTGATTTCGGGCTGTGTGCTGGGGTTTGGCTTAGCGTCCCTGCTGACAGCGGAGGAGGACCCAAATTTCAGTCTGAGGCTTTACGAGCGTTACAAGCTGAACACCGCAATCGTCCAACGCAGTTCCGTATCAAAACGTCACCCCATAGAGGAGATGTATTAACGTGAGTACAAACTACTTTACCCAAACCCTCAGCTCATTCGGCGGTCTTGACCGCCGAGTGGGCAGTGCCCCGGACTTCAAGCTCTGCCCGGAGATGAGCAACTTCAAAATAGACTCCCTGGGCAGACTGAAAATCCGTGAAGGGCTTAAACGACTAAACACCCTGCCCGAGGGAGAAGTGCCCCGACTCATTTGGAGCGGGAGCAACGAGGGAGTAAACCAGATTCTCGTTTCGGGTAACAGAAAGCTTTATCTTCTTGACCGTGAGAGCAACGGACTCAGGGAGCTTGGGGAACTTGAAGCCCCCATGAGTTCCTTTGTCCCCTTTAACGGAACGGTTTACGGCCTTAACGGAAAAACCATGTACCGCATCGGTTCGGACGGAAGCCTTACGGAGCTTGACGGTTACGTTCCTCTGGTGGCGGTGGGCTGTAACTACAACGGCGGGGGCACGAAGTACGAAAACCCGAATTTGCTGACGGACCTGAGAAGGGTTCAGTTTTCAACGACCCCCGAATGCAGTAACTACAAATTGCCCGAACTTGAAATAGCGGAAATAACCAAGGTGGTTTACAACGGCGAAGAGACCTCGGAATTCACCACAAACTACGAGCTTGGCATTGCGAATCTGGGTTTTACGCCCAAGACGGGCATAAACAACCTTGAAGTAACCTACCGTTCGGGAACGGCTTCGGAGGAACGTGAACGTGTAATGGGCTGTACGCAAGGCGTAATTTTTGCCAACCGCCTTTTCTTTTACGGCAACCCGAAGGACCCTACAAGACTTTACCACAGCTCGCTGGCGGACGGAATCCCGGGAGTTGACTACGTAACGGAAACGGACTACCACGTTTTCGACTCGGAGATAACGGGCTTGGTGCCCTACTTCAACCGACTGATGATTTTCTTTAAGGACAGCACCTCGTACACCTATGCGGAACTTGCAACGGACCAGTTGGGCGTAACTTACACCTCGTTTCCGGTGTACACGGTTTCGGGCACAAAGGGCAACCGCCTTACGGGGAAAGCGTGCAGCATAGACGGCACTCCCGTAACCTTCTGCCCCGACGGACTAAACAAATGGGTGTCCACGGCAATCCTCGACGAACGTAATGCGGAATGCTTTTCCGAACCCGTCTTTGACTTCATGGGAGCGTACCTGAAAAACGGCGAAAAGGATCCCCGTCCCGTGTTCAGCCGAGGTTTGGAACGTGAACTGTGGCTTTGTGCGGAAAATGAGGTCATGGTTTACAACTACCGAAACGGAGTGTTTTACAGCTACGGCATTGAGGGCATCCGTTCTGCGGCGGAGCTGGACATGGAACTGCTTTTAGGGAAAGACGACGGAGGTATTTACCTGTTTTCGGAGGAGAACGCAGACGACGACGGAAAGCCCATTGAAGCCGTCATCACAAGCCCCTTCCTCAGCTTCGGAACGCCCTTTGTGGCAAAGAATCTGGATTCGCTGGACGTGTACACGCAAAACCCCGAGGAAACGGAAATCAGCTTCACCCTCACGAGGGGTAACGGAAGCGAGTCCCACTCACCCGAAACAGTGCTTACCGCAGAGGACGTGAGCGGGAAAGGCAAAGCGTCAAGACGGTTAAAATCCAGACTGTGCCTGAAACGCTTTATGACCTGCGCCTTCACGTTAAGGAGTACGAGTCCGAGGCTGTGCATCAGCGGACTGAGCCTGAGCGGAAAACTGCTGGTGGGAAAATTCGGGCGACTGACATAAATTGATAGAAAGGAAGGAAAACGGC
>JAFXKQ010000113.1 GCA_017531625.1 Clostridia bacterium
AGAGCCTTCCCTGAGCAGTGTGCCTCCAAAGGGGCGAAGGTCGTCTGAGCCGAAGCCGTTGTTGGTGATTTCTTCTTCTGCCAGGTTCCCGAGCTGTTTGTAAAGCTTTGTCAGTTCGTCCCAGGTTTTTCTGTCTACCTCTCCCGTTTGGGGAAAACCGAACTCCCTCTGGATGGCGGCAACCGCCCTTTGGGTCTCAGCTCCGAAGATTCCGTCAAGGACGATTCGGCTTATCCCAAGCTGACCCGAGGCTGCAACGGCGTTAAGGTACCATTGTATTCTCAGCACGTTTGGACCTACTTCTCCAAGTTTTACGGGCGTGCCGGGGTAAGACTCGCTTTGCAGTTCCTCTCCCTCGCTTTCCAGCTCTGCCAGGCCTTTTACCGCCGTGTAGATGTAGATGATTTTGTACCACGTGTCCTCGTCCACCTCCCCCGTTTGCGGAAGGTTAAAGATCCGTTGGAAGGTTCTTACAGCCTCAAGCGTGTCTTCGTTGAAGATTCCGTCGGGAAGAAGAACAAAGGGGATAGAGGGGTAATTTATAGCGATTCGGTTAAGTCTGTTCTGGATAAGGCGGACAGCTTCCCCTTGGTCACCGAGCCTTACCGGGGAACCGGGGTAACTGCCTTGGAAGGAGTTTTCCAAGGGGGCGATTCTCAGTTCAATGTCATCGCCGTAGTAGTATTGCAGAATCCCGAGGTAATTGTAGTTACGGCGGGCGAGCTCGACTGTTCCCCATTGAGAAAGTCCGTTGCAGGTGCTTTTGTAGCCGTCGCAGTAACGGGCAAAAATCGGTTCAATAAACCCTGCACGTGCAATGTAGTTGTTGAAAATTTCGTCCACCAGCACGTCAATGGGCTCAAAAATGTCACGCTCGTACACGAAGAACTGGTCAAAGGCGGGGGAAGATGCAATCTGGAAGTCGTAGCCTTGAGAGGGGTACCATTCGGTGTAGACACGGTTAAGGGCAAGAGTGATTTGTGCAATGATGTTGGCGCGCAAGGACTGTTCTGGCCAAGAGGGGAAAATCTCACTTGAAGCGACGCTTTTTATGTAGTCGATAAAGGGGACGGTAACGTTGATTGCGTCTGAATCAGGCGTTCCCAGATGCACGGTAATGCTTGAGGGCACAACTACGGGTCGTGAGAGGGTTCCCCTTGGGGCGGTTTGTACGGGTACGGCGGAAAAGACGGTTTTTGCCGTCTTTCGCGAGGGAGACGGGGTCAAGCGGTTTCTTCTTGGCCAGAGACTTCCGAAGGTGGGGGCGGTTCTTGGCTCGATTGCAGAAAAACGCTCATGGGGCGGAAGATTTATTTCCTTTGAAGAAGCGTCGGGAGAATCGTCCAAGAGAACCATGTCGTATCTGAAAATGGTGGTGATGTTAGGGAAAATCTGAATTCCCGTGACAAACAGGGGTACGTATCCCGCTAAGGTAATCCGAATGTCGTAGGTTGAGTAAGGCCTCACGGGGGAATCGGGAGTGAGGGAATAGATCGGCAGGGGCGCGGGTAACACAAAACGGGAAACTCCTTCGCTGTCAGTGATTTGAAAACCGCTCAGACCCATTACCTCAACTCTTGCGCCTTGAAGGCGCAGACGTCCTTCCGCGTGGGTTAAATCTACCTCTAAGGTTCCGTTGGAACCGAAAGAACCGTTCATCAGCAAAACCTCCAAAATAAGTATTTCTACAGTAGTTTATGCGTTTTTTGTGCAAAGAGTGTCCGTTTCGAGGAAGTTTGATTTAAGGGATTTAATGACTGAAAAAGAGCAGAAAGAAAAAAACTGACAAATTTTGAAAAAAGCATTGACAAAACCGAACATTTGTTCTATAATGCCCTTAACATAATAAAAAGGCGTTTCGCTTAGGTCTTGGAAGTAGGCTTTGGGCGGAAACGCTTGATTGGAGAATCGCAGGCAGTCTTTGGAAGGAAGAAAGGTCTGCGAAGAAAAAATAGCGAACATTTGTTCGAACGAATCGGACTTGCTCCGTCCGACGGGAAAGTGGTTTTTTGAAGTTTTTTGAAGAAGGAGAAAAGCCTTACGGATAAGATGACAGCTAGGGTTAAGATGAAGAAAGGACACCGTGGCAAAAGATGAATTACTGTGATTTTGCAAGAGATTTACTCAGAAACAAGCGACAGCTGGAAGCGTCCTACGAGAACATAAGCTTTCAGCTGGAGACCCTTGAAATCGAAAAGTTTTCGGCAAGCGGGAATTCCGCCTGCTGTGCGCCGAAAAAGGGAGGCGGAAGCACTTATGAGGACAAGCTGGTGAGTTTGATAATGCTCACCGACCGTTATCGGGAAAAGCTTAAAAATCTTTCAAAAAGTCTTGCCGCCATAGAGCTTGGATTGAGCGTAATGGACGATTATGAAAAGGATCTGCTTAACGCCTTTTACGTTTACGGATTAAAGGATGCGGCGGATTCGCTTTCAGCCAAGTACTACAAAGAGAGAGCTCAGGTTTACCGCGACCGAATGGAGGCTTTAAAAAAGTTTACCCGTGCGGTTTTCGGAGTGGTGGAAACCTGATTCCTTGGACAGCTTTTTCGATACCCAAAGCATTGCGTTTCAGTCATTTTGGCTGATTCGGATTACAATGCTTTGGCTAAGGAAGGCAAAGTGAAAAAATTCCGCAGAACTAAGTAAAAACAGTTAAAACGGTCAAAGATTAATTAAGAGCCGAGAGAAGGGGCTGACGCAGAGAGTTTTGTTTGCGTCAGCCCCTTGGTTTGTGCCGTTACCCGGAGAAAGCTACAAAGGAGTTAGCGGCAGCAGCGGTTTCCTTTGTCGTTGCCGAACCTGTCGCATTCGGGCTCCTTAACGGGAGGCGGTGCACAGGGCGGTTCGTCAGCGTAGGGGAAAAATTCGTCGATGGGGAAATTCATTCTGCCAAAGATGTTGCAGGGGTCGGAGGAGGAGATGGCAGGGGTGGAATCCTTTTCGGGCAAACAGAAGGCTGTTGCGGGTACAATGAGCTGTACGGGGCGTTCCATGCGGATTACGGAGAACACGCCGATTGAAGCAAAGAGCTCATTTACTCCCACGCCGTCAACAAAGTTACCCTCAAAGCGTTCACAGATTCCCTCGGGAATGGAATCTGCGCCGATGCAGCAGTTACCGAAGTTTCTGCAACGCTCAACGAGCTTGAGGTCGAGACAGATGGGGGAAGCAACCTCCACGACAACGGAGGGAAGTGTGGGTTCGCTGTCGCACTTGAACTTAGGAGGCTTCTTGCAGAAGCCGTTGTTGTTGGGGTCGGAGGTAAAGACGCTTACGTTCTTTTCGCTGCCGTAAAGAATGATTTTCTTGTCAAACACGCTGAGTCCCTTTACCTCGTAGGATTTGGAGCAGACGCAGGCTTCAACGGTGATGCAGAAAAAGTATCTGATGTGCACCTGGAAGTAGCCCTTGTTAAAGGGAACGGGGTCAATGGATATGTCGGTAGCGACTACATCAATGTCCTTACAGCGAACAGCAGTGGCACGGTCGATGATTTCCTGAGCGCAATCGCAGAGGAAAACCTTAATGTCCTCTAAGCAATCCTTGTCCCTTGCCGAATCAAAGATTTTGTTGACGCTGATGCAGCAAAGGTTTTCGTTGGACTTACCGCAAGAGGAATGGAAGTTTGGTTTGTCACCCATATAAAAATCCTCCCTGAAGATTTGAATTTTCGTTTTAAACAAAGAGCCGAAGAAACGGTTCTTTCCTTACCATTGTATTCAAAGGGAGGAATAGTGCTACAACGGTAAAGAAAATGGCGCAGACGGGAGGAACATGTAGGCGGAAAAGGAGGCGGAAAGGTGCATAAAAGGCGTAAAACAAAAAGGAGTTTGAGAAATTCAAGAGTTAAAAAACGCTGAACCTTTTTTAAATCGGTAATTTAACAATGTATTTCCCTTTTTTGCGTGCGTAGTCAAGTGCTAACTTAGTTCCGCTTTTTCGGTTGGCGGGTGCGATTTTTTCATCATAATAAACGATACAAAATCGGCTGTTATCTATCATTTCACGATTGCGCTTGATGTAGACTGACTTGCCCGAACCGAGAATCTTTTCGGGATAGAATGTATCCTCATAGCTTTTCAAAAGATAGTCTTTGTAATGCTTGCTGATATACGGATATTCCGCCCGTACATAGATTCGTCTTATGTGTGGATGTTTTTCTTTTATTTTTGTTACGAGGTCAAAGCAAAGGTCGTTGAAACGACTTTTGCTCCCGAAAAGAAAAGTATCTACCTTTTCGTCTAAAATCATTCTTTCTATAACGCCGTAAAGCATTGTGGTTAATTCCTCTGATTCGATTATCGTTCTATGACCCAAAATACAACAAGTGTGCCGTTTATCCATACTTTCACCTCTCAAATAATACTATAAGCACAAAAAACAGATTAATTAATATTTATAGTATAAATCGTTCGGGTATAGATATCAATAGTCTATGGAATAATTGAAGCAATATCAATAGACTCTATTATAGAGGTGATTTGATGGGCGATTTAGCAAAAATCATTGGTCAGCGTATTCGTAATTATAGAACACAGCTTGGGTTAAGCCAAGAAAAGTTGGCTGAACTTGCCGGTTGTCATCCGACATACATTGGTCAACTGGAACGAGGAGAAAAGAATGCCACGTTGGAAAGCATTGATAGAGTGGCTTCCTCGTTAAAAGTATCTTTATCCAGACTTTTTGAGAATCTTGGAGGAGAAGACGCTTCTGAGCGTAATTTGCCCCTCCAATGCTATGAGTTTTTATTAACCAAAAGTCCGGAAGAACAAGAACAGATTATTAAGATTCTTATTGAGATGGATAAATACAAAGGAAACTGATTTGTTTAAATCAAAAAACACTTTGTGGCAACGGAGATGCTTCGTAAAGAAGTATCTCCGTCGGTCTTTTTTTAGCAAAATGTTCTTTTACAGAAGGCGAGAACATCTTTAACAGGGACTTGATTTAAACGGAGTTTTGTGGTAGTATTTAAAATAGGTATTGATGTGCTTCTAAGAAAGATTAAAAAACGGTGAGAAAATAAAAACGGTTAACCGCAGAAAAGCAGTCGCTCTGTTTCCGAAGCGGGCGCAAAGAGCGAAGAACCGATTTATCAAAGGGTTTTCGGTGCGGGAAAAACGGTTTTTCCGAGGGGATTTTCAAGGGAGAAAAAATTTTTTCGAAAATTTTTCAAAAAAATGTGACCTCTCGGTTTTTCAGACGTGTTATAGACAGGAGGGCAAAGAAATGAGCTTTTCCGACCGACGCAAGAAAACAAATTGCGTCGAAGAATTTTCAGCAGTTGCAGACAAAAACAAACTTCTCGAAACGGCTTACGACAAGTACGCCGACATGCTTTACAGAGTTGCGCTGTCACAGCTTCAAAGCGCAGACGATGCACAGGATGCGGTTCAGGACGTTTTTGTCAAGTACATAAACACAGCCCCAAGCTTCAATGACGCAGAGCATGAGCGTGCGTGGTTAATTAGAGTGACCGTAAACACTTGCCACGACGCAATGCGCAAACGCAAAAGAAGAAGTTACGTATCTCTGGATGACGTGGCTGAGATTTCCGAGCAGGACAGCGGTTTTGATGCGGTAGGAGCTGTAGGAGTTATGAGGGCGCTTGCTGAACTCCCCGAGAAGCACAGGACGGTGATAGTGCTTCATCACCTGGAAGGTTTTTCGGTGGAGAAGGTTGCGCAGATGCTCGGCTTGTCCGTGTCGGCAACTAAAATGCGTCTTTCCCGCGGGAGGGACGCTTTAAAGAAAATAATGGGGAAGGAAGATT
This sequence comes from Clostridia bacterium, assembly GCA_017531625.1. GTDB lineage: Bacteria > Bacillota > Clostridia > Oscillospirales > CAG-382 > SIG636. Next base: position 5,776 of record JAFXKQ010000113.1, read on the forward strand.
AAGGTGTTCGATCAGAACCAAAAAAATGCTTACCTTAACATTAAAGCCCCTCTCCAACTTAAGAACAGGGATTTGTCGGCGGCGCAGACGTGCCCCGCGAACGAAACCGTTAAACGGAACAAAAACTTTTCCTCGGCTCTAAAGCGGTTAACGGTTGTCGCAGCTTG
>JAFXKQ010000114.1 GCA_017531625.1 Clostridia bacterium
CTGCGTTTGCCATGGCATCATCAAGCTCAGCCTCGCTTACCTCAAAGCTTTCAAGGCTCACCTTATCAAACCTTGCGCTATACTCAAAAAGAGCTTCATCTCCTCTTTCCCGTACCTGCCCAATGATTTCGTTAACCACCTCATAAACGTTTCCCGCATCGCCTCTGCCACTTAAAATGTTACTTATGTCAATGTTTTCATCACGGATTATTTTAATCATTTTCTGACCTGCTTTCTGTCCTCAGCTTCTCTGCGCAAGAGCACTTTTCACCTTTTCAATCATTGTCTCGATCTCCGTCTGCTTGAATTTAAAGCTTGCCTTATTAGCAATCATTCTCGCACTGATTTCCACAATGCTTTCATAAGGTTCAAGATTGTTTTCTTTAAGAGTGGTGCCTGTTTCCACTATGTCCACAATAACGTCGGACATTTTCAAAAGCGGAGCTATTTCAATAGAACCGTTAAGTTTAATAATGTCAATGTCACGTCCGAGAGAAGCGTAGTATTCCTTCGCTATGTTAGGGAATTTTGTAGCTACCCTGAGTACGGAATCCGTAGAGGGACGCTTGTTCTTTATTCCGGCAACGGCCATGCGGCACTTACCTATGCCAAGGTCGATAAGTTCATAAACATCGGGGGCGTATTCAAGCAGAATGTCCTTCCCCACAATTCCAACATCTGCCGCTCCGCGTTCCACGTAGATTGCAACATCAGACGGCTTTGCCCAAAAGTACCTTACTCCCGTTTCTTCATTTTCAAAAATCAGTTTGCGGTTGCTTTCCTCAATCTCGGGGCATTTATAACCCGCTTCGCTGAAAACCTTATACGCTTTTTCTCCAAGACGCCCCTTGGGTAACGCAATGTTAATCATTTTAGCCATTTACCCCGACCTCCTGAACAACAACTTTCTTACGGTATTTAAGGCTTCCGTCATCATTCTTAACAACGCTGACACTCTCGCCGTTTGCGGTAAGCTCAGCCACCTTCAAGGCAAGTTCCTGCACGTCCGAGCCGCTGTAAACCACAAGAACGTCCACGTCGTACTCTCTGTCACTCTTGCAATAACGCTCAATAAGGTCTATGTACACCGCAAAACCAATAGCTCCACCGCTTTTACCGAGCTTTTCAACCAGCTTATCGTACCTTCCGCCGGAAAGAATGTTACAGGGGATGCCCTCAATAAAGCCTTGGAAGATAACTCCGTTGTAGTAATCAATCGTGTTGAGTACAGAAAGGTCAAGAACTACATTTTCCTCTGCTCCGAGCGCCTTAACCACCGAGAAAATTCCTCTCAACTCATCAAGAGCCGCTTTGGTGGCGGAATTCACAGCAATTCTCTCAACTTTATTCAGATTGCTCTCAAAATCACCGCAAATCCCACAGGCAACCTCAAGACTTTCATAAAGCCTTGAATCAATCTTATGTTCTTCACAAAGAGCCTTAATTCCATGAGTGTTCTTGTTGGAGATCAGCCTCAAAAGCTTCTCTCTCAAAGAAAAGCTCACGCCGTATTCATCAATCAGCCCCGTAACAAACCCCATGTGCGAAACGCTAACAATGTAGTTTTCGCTAATGCTTCTAAGACTCTTAACCGCAAGAGAAATTACCTCACCGCTTATATAAGTGTCAACCTCGCCAATGTATTCAAGTCCAACCTGCATGATTTCCTTGATCTCATGGTCATCTTTGGAGGCGCGGTAAACGTTTTCAGCATAGTAAACACGTTCCGCCGCACCTGCCTTGCCCTTGGCGTTTTTTACAATAGAAAGGGTTATGTCAGGTTTAAGCGCAAGAAGCTTACCCGAAGGAGAATGAAAAGCAAGAATGTTACTGCTGGGCAAAAAGCTCTTGTTTTCGAGATAAAGGTCGTACTCTTCGAACTTGCTCATGCTGTATTTTTTATAACCAAAGGTTTCGTAAAGGGAACGAAGCTTGAGAATCACCGCTTCTTCTCCGTATAACACCTCTCTGTAACTCATAAAACAGACCTCACATTATCATAATTCAATAAGGTATTTACATAGTTCAGCAAAACGGGCATCACGCCCACGCCTGTCTTAACTAAAAAGTGCTCATCGCCGAAACAACGTGTTTTTCAGGTTATACCAAGTCGGTCAAACTAACCAACTCTAAAACCACAGCACGGCACAAAGTACCAAAAGAACAAAAAACACAAGCTGATAAAAACTCAATTCGGGAAAGACAGTTTTTCGAAGAAAGCTGTCTTTCCCTACACTTTTCATAAAATGACAGTCGCTTCATTTACTGAACGAAACGATTGTATCACACTTTAACACTTTAGTCAAGTAAAACGCTAAAGTTTTTCTAACTTTTTACAAAACTGTTTTTTCCAAGCTGTTTATACAGCCCGACTTAAACGTCCAAAAACCCTTTATTACTTTGATTTTGCCTCAGCATCGCAATAAATGCAACGGTAAGTTCCCTTTTCGCTGTCAGTCAGCTTAAAGACGTGCTCAAGCTCCTGCTCGGTTGTGGTGATACAGCGTGGGTTTTTACAAGCAATAACGCCCTTAAGAGTCTTAGGGAGTTTAAGGTCTTTATACTTCTCTACCTTGCCGTTTTTGATAATGCTTACAGTGATTCCCGGATCAATAAAGCCGAGAACATCAAAATCCAAATCAATAACCTTATCGATTTTAATTATGTCCTTGCGAATCATCTTTTTACTGCCTGCGTTTTTTATGATTGCGACAGAACATTCAAGCTCGTCAAGATTAAGGATTTTATAAAGTTGCATTCCCTTGCCCGCTGTTATGTGGTCGAGAACAATGCCGTCGGTAATAGGATTGATAACCATACTTACTTAACCTCCAAAAGCTTCAAAATCAAAGCCATACGCATGTACTTTCCGTTAAGCGCCTGCCTGAAGTAGCACGCCCTGGGGTCATCGTCCACTGCTACAGAGATTTCATTTACTCTGGGTAACGGGTGAAGAATGCTAAGGTCGCTTTTCGCACTTTCAAGTTTAGGAAGCGTGAGTACGTAGCTATCTTTAAGTCTGATGTAATCGGCTTCGTTAAAGAAGCGCTCTCTCTGAACCCTTGTCATGTACAGAACATCAAGCTCAGGGATAACACCCTCAAGGTCTGTAACCTCCTTGAAGTTTGCTCCTTTTTTGATAAGCATTTCGTCCTTGATGTATTCGGGAAGCTTAAGCTCCTCAGGAGAAATGAGGACATAATTAATGTTCTCGTATCTGGAAAGAGCGCCGATAAGGGAATGAACCGTACGTCCAAACTTCAAGTCACCGCAAAAACCAACGGTCATGTTATCAAGTCTGCCTTTTTCTCGCACTATGGTAAGCAGGTCCGCAAGAGTCTGGGTTGGATGGTTGTGCCCGCCGTCCCCTGCATTGATAACAGGAACGTCTGCACGCATTGACGCAACGAGAGGCGCACCCTCCTTTGGATGGCGCATAGCGATAATGTCTGCATAACAGCTGACAATTTTAACCGTGTCAGAAACACTTTCACCCTTTGAAGCAGATGAACTCTGCGCTTCAGAAAAACCGAGCACGTTACCGCCGAGCTCCATCATAGCAGCCTCAAAGCTGAGTCTTGTCCTCGTAGACGGCTCAAAGAAAAGCGTGGCAAGCTTCTTCCCCTTGCACTTTTCGCTGTACTTTGCAGGGTTTGAAATAATGTCTTTCGCCGTATCGATAAGCTCTTGCAATTCCTCAACGGAAAGGTCAAGAATGTCAATCAAATGCTTCATCTATCACCGAATCCCCCTTCTTTTAGCTTTTGCATCAATTCTGCGTTCCTACTTAATCCAGCTTTCATCGCTGGGGTTGTTTCTAAACTTAATCAATCTCTCAATGTCTTCGGGCTTGATGTAACCCTCTTCTGCCGCAACCTCTGCGATCACGTCAAAATTGGTAAGGCTTATGTTTTTAACGTTCGCCTCTTCAAGTCTCTTAATTCCCTTAGCCATGCCGTAAGTAAAGATGCTAACGATACCGAGAACCTCTGCACCTGCTTCTCTAAGTACATTTACAACCTCGATAACACTGCCGCCCGTAGAAATAAGGTCTTCAACTACTACAACCTTCTGACCCTTTTCAAGCTTGCCTTCGATCTGGTTGTTTCTACCGTGATCCTTTGCTCCGGATCTGACGTAACCCATAGGAATCCCGAGAATGTGTGCAGCTATTGCGGCATGAGCGATTCCTGCAGTACTTGTACCCATGAGCACCTCACAATCGGGATACTCTTTTTTTACGGTCTCTGCAATGGCAGCCTCAACCGTGTTGCGTTTATCGGGAGCAGTCAGAATCAAACGGTTGTCGCAATAAACAGGGCTCTTGATTCCACTCGCCCAAGTAAAAGGCTGTTCAGGTCTGAAAAAAACGGCACCGATTGATAAAAGGGCTTTTGCAATTTCTTTTTTCATTTCAAATCTCCTACCTATTAACCTACAAATTCTTTAACGCATCTCTCGTATGCGGCAACGGGATCAGCAGCGGCAGTAACAGGTCTTCCGACTACTATGTAATCAGAACCTATTTCTTTAGCTTTTTCAGGAGTTGTAACTCTAACCTGATCGCCAATGTCTCCGTCGGCGAAACGAACTCCGGGAGTAACGGTAAGAAACTCTTTACCCACAGCCGCCTTAACCTTACCCGCTTCAAGAGGTGAACAAACAACGCCGTCAAGTCCCGCTTCCTTGGCATTGGAAGCATACTTTATGACAACCTCATCAATGGGATGATCAATCAAAAGTTCTTCCCTCATTCTGTCCTCGCTTGTAGAGGTAAGCTGAGTGACAGCAAGGAGCAAAGGTCTTGTTCCGTCCTCACGGGTAAGGCCTTTAATAGCGCCCTCCATCATAGCCTTAGTTCCGGCCGCATGAAGATTGCACATGTCCACGTCAAGCCCCGCTAAAACTTTCATCGCCTTCATAACCGTGTTGGGAATGTCGTGAAGCTTGAGGTCAAGAAAAATCTTGTGTCCTCTCGCCTTGATTTCCCTTACTATTTCGGGACCCGCAGCGTAGAAAAGCTCCATACCGATTTTAACAAAGGGCTTTACGCCGGTGAATTTATCCAAAAATTCAAGACACTCCTGCTTGCCCGAAAAATCGCAAGCAATGATTACATCTCTGCCCATTAGTGCGCTCCTCCAATAATTTCTTTCAAATCTTTGATTCCGTAAGCCTCCATGGCCTCGGGTAACTTTTCGATAATGTCCTTGCAAGCGTAAGGATTAACCAAATTTTCTGCTCCTACCTGAACAGCGGTAGCACCTGCAAGCATCATCTCAATAACATCTTCTGCCGTAGCAACTCCGCCAATGCCCATGATAGGAATTTTTACCGCCTCATAAACTTGATAAACCATCCTTACAGCCACAGGGAAAATAGCTCTTCCGGAAAACCCTCCCATTTTGTTGGCAATAACGGGTTTTCTCCGTCTCAAATCGATTCTCATTCCCAAAAGAGTGTTGATAAGGCTTATGCCGTCTGCTCCGCCTTCCTCACAAGCCTTTGCAATGGCTGAGATGTCCGTAACATTGGGACTGAGTTTGATAAAAACAGGCTTTTTGCAAACCGCTTTAACGGCCTTGGTCACCTCGTAAACCGACTTTTCGGAAGTGCCGAAGCTAAGTCCGCCGCCGTGTACGTTGGGACAGCTTACATTAACCTCAATTATTCCGACTGCGTCAATTTTGTCTGCCTTTTCGCAACAGTAAACGTACTCCTCCAATGAAAACCCGCTGATGTTAGCCACAACAGGCTTTTTGTAAAACTGCAAAAGCTTGGGAATTTCCACGTCGATAACCTTGTCAATCCCCGGATTTTGAAGTCCAACCGAATTGATTAACCCCTCACTGCATTCTGCAATTCTCGGAGTTGGATTACCGAACCGTGCCTCCTTGGTGGTTCCTTTTAAAGAAATCGAACCAAGAATGTTTATGTCATAAATCTCTGCAAACTCATAACCAAACCCAAAGGTTCCGCTGGCGGGAATAATTGGGTTGTCAAGCGTCAGACCGCAAAGGTTTACGCTCATGTCTACCATATTATTTCCTCCTTTTCAAGAACCGGACCGTCTTTACAAATCCTTTTATTACCGTACTTGGTCTTACAGCTGCAGCCCATACAAGCACCAAAGCCACAGCCCATTCTCTCTTCAAAACTGAACTGACCGCTAACCTCAGTAGCGTTATAAACAGCTTTAAGCATGGGTTCAGGCCCGCAGGTGTAGAAACAATCGTAACCCATGACTTTCATCATTCCGTCGGTAACAAAGCCCTTCACGCCCAAACTGCCGTCAACCGTTGTAACGATAACCTCGTCCGCAACAGCCTTGAATTCGTCTAAATAAAAGCACTCCTTAGCTGTGTTGAATCCGAGCACCACAGAAACCCGCTTGTTCATCGCTTTAAGTTTTTTTGCCAATAGGTAAAGCGGAGGAACTCCGACACCGCCGCCGATGAGCAGATTGTGCTCACCGCATTTGTCGAGATTGTAACCGTTTCCAAGTCCGGTAAGTACGTCAAGCACAGCTCCTGCATTTAGACCGCTCATAAACTCGGTGCCTTTTCCCACAACCTTGTAAATGATGGTCAGCACTTCACCGTTCACATCACAAACGGAAATGGGGCGTCTGAGATAAAGTCCGTCAAGTGCGATGTTTACAAACTGGCCGGAAGCCGTAATGTCCGAACAATCCCCCAAAAGCTCCATTCTGTAAACCTTTTCGCAGAGCTTTGTATTGCTTAAAACCTTAAAAATACCTTTTTTCAATTCAAAAAACTCCCGTCTTTCAACAAGGGATAGCCCTACTCTGTTATTCAGAAAGGGCTATTCCTGATTTCTTATGCGTCGATAGTGGAGATACAAAGCGTGGTTTCTTCAAGGACATCAAGAAGAACTCTTACCGTATCAAGGGCGGTAAACATAGTCACGTTGTTCTCAACCGCACAACGTCTGATCTGATAACCGTCAGTAGTAGGATGAGCGTCGTTTATGTCTCTTGTGTTGATGACGTAGGTAACATGTCCCTGACGGATGGAATCGAGAATTTCTTCGCTGCCCTCGCTGAGCTTAGCCTTGATTCTTGTGCGGATTCCGTGCTCCTTAAGGAACTTTGCAGTCCCCTTTGTAGCCTCAATGTTGAAGCCCATGTCGTAGAAACGTCTGATCAGAGGAAGTGCCTCCTCCTTGTCTTTGTCAGCAATGGTAACAAAAAGAGTACCGTAGTTAACCACGTTCATTCCCGATGATTGAAGTGCTTTGTAAAGCGCACGTGTAATCGTCTTATCATAACCGATCGCCTCACCTGTTGACTTCATTTCAGGAGAAAGGTAAGCGTCCATACCACGAAGCTTCGAGAAAGAGAAAGCAGGAACTTTAACGTACCAACGCTCTTTTTCCGCAGGATAAATCTCTGTTATTCCCTGATCCTTCAAGGACTTTCCGAGAATGGTAAGGGTTGCAATGTCAGCAAGGGAGTAACCCGTAGCCTTGGAAAGGAAAGGAACTGTACGGGAAGAACGAGGATTAACTTCAATAACGTAAACATCCTCTTTGGCATCAACAATAAACTGAATGTTGAAAAGTCCTACGATTCCTATGCCGACACCGAGCTTCTTTGTGTACTCAATTATTGTGTCCTTCGCCTTTTGAGAAACGCTGAAAGTGGGATAAACGCTGATGCTGTCACCGGAGTGGATACCTGTTCTCTCAACGTGTTCCATGATACCGGGAATAAACACGTCAACGCCGTCGCAAACAGCATCAACTTCAAGTTCCTTGCCCTCGATGTATTTATCAACAAGAACAGGCTTGTCCTCGTCGATTTCAACCGCTGTCTTCAAGTAAGTACGGAGCTGTTCCTCGTTAGCAACTATTTGCATCGCTCTTCCGCCGAGAACGTAGCTGGGTCTTACAAGAACAGGATAACCAATGCTTTCAGCCGCTTTTACGCCGTCCTCAATCTTGGTAACAGCCTGTCCCTTGGGTTGAGGAATCTGAAGCTCCTCCATTATCTTCTCGAAGGAATCACGGTTTTCTGCCTTTTCAATTGCTGCAACATCCGTGCCGATGATTTTAACGCCACGCTTCATAAGAGGCTCTGCAAGGTTGATTGCGGTCTGACCGCCGAGAGAAGCGATTACGCCAAGCGGTTTTTCAAACTCAACAATGTTCATAACGTCTTCAACCGTAAGCGGCTCAAAGTAAAGCTTGTCGCTTGTGGTGTAATCCGTGGAAACGGTTTCGGGGTTGTTGTTGATGATGATGGATTCATAACCCGCATCACGAATGGTAGTAACCGCATGAACCGTAGAATAGTCGAACTCAACGCCCTGACCGATTCTGATAGGGCCGGAACCTAAAACGATAATCTTCTTTTTATCGTTGCACACAGACTCGTTCTCGGATTCATAGGTGGAGTAAAGGTAAGGAATGTTGCCCTTGTACTCTGCGGCGCAGGTGTCAACAGCCTTGAACACGGGGAAAAGGCCGCCGTCCTTACGCATTTTATAAACCTCGTTTTCGGAGATTCCCCAAGTCATCGCAATAAACTTGTCAGAGATTCCCATTCTCTTGGCTTGTGAAAGAGTTTCGAGGCTCTTGCTGTTTTTAAGAACGTTTTCGTAGCAAATGATGTTGTTTATCTTATCAAGGAAAAGTCTGTCAATCTTGGTGATACTGCTGATCTTTTCAACGGATACGCCCTTTCTGATGAGTTCAGCGATGGCGTAAAGTCTGTCATCCGTACCGTCCACAATGTAACCGAGAAGTTCTTCAACAGACTTAGCGGTAAATCTGGGGTGATAAATGTGGCATACGCCCGTCTCCAGTGAACGAACCGCCTTGAGAAGGCTTTCCTCCAAAGTCCTGCCTATGCTCATAACCTCGCCCGTAGCCTTCATCTGAGTACCAAGGGTGTTGGAAGCTGTAGCGAATTTATCAAAGGGGAACCTCGCCATCTTGGTTACTACGTAATCAAGAGTAGGCTCCATGCAAGCCGGAATGTTAGCAAGCATAATTTCATCAAGCGTCATACCCACAGCAATCTTAGCCGTTACTCTTGCGATGGGATAACCGCTCGCCTTTGATGCGAGAGCGGAGGAACGGGAAACTCTGGGGTTAACCTCAATAAGGAAGTATTCAAGAGAGTTAGGGTCAAGTGCGAACTGAACGTTACAACCGCCCTCAATTTTCAACTCTCTGATGATTTTCAATGCGCTCTCTTTAAGAATGTGACATTCAATGTCTGAAAGAGTCTGACAAGGTGCAACCACGATGGAGTCACCTGTGTGGATACCAACAGGGTCAATGTTTTCCATGTTACAGATGGTTATTGCAGTGTCGTTAGCGTCACGCATAACTTCGTACTCAATTTCCTTGTAGCCCTTAATACTCTTTTCAACCAAAACCTGACCGACGGGAGAAAGTTTAAGAGCGTTCTTCATAATGTCGACCAGTTCAGCCTCGTTGTCAGCAAAACCGCCTCCGGTTCCGCCGAGAGTGAACGCGGGACGAAGCACAACGGGGTAACCGATTTCCTTAGCCGCCGCAATTCCTTCTTCCATGGAGTGGGTAATGATGGAAGGAAGCACAGGCTCACCAATGCTTTCGCAAAGCTCTTTGAAAAGCTCTCTGTCCTCAGCACGTTCTATGCTCTCGCAGCTGGTACCGAGAAGCTCAACATGGCACTCACGGAGAATGCCCTTGCGTGCGAGTTGCATAGCAAGATTAAGTCCGGTCTGACCGCCGATGCCGGGAACGATGGCATCAGGTCTCTCGTATCTGAGGATTTTAGCCACGTATTCGAGTGTAAGCGGCTCCATGTAAACCTTGTCGGCTATGGTGGTATCCGTCATGATTGTAGCGGGATTGGAATTAACGAGAATAACCTCGTATCCCTCTTCTTTAAGCGCAAGACACGCCTGAGTGCCTGCGTAGTCAAACTCAGCCGCCTGACCGATAACGATGGGGCCGGAACCGATAACCAAAACTTTTTTTATGTCTTTTCTCTTAGGCATACTATTTCACCTCCGCAAGCATCTCAACAAACTTATCGAAGAAATAATCGGGTTCTTCAATGCCCGGCATACGGTCGGGGTAGAACTGGATGCCGAAAACCTTGTTTTCCTTATCCAACGCGCCGGCAACAGTCTTGTCCACAATGTTTTCGTGGGAAACGGTGAGCCCGGTGCCTTTGAGTGATTCAGCGTCAACTGCGTAACCGTGGTTTTGTGCAGTGATTCTGATGCTGCCGTTTTCAAGATTTCTAACCGGGTAGTTCAATCCTCTGTGACCAACCTTCAAGCTGTAAGTATCAGCTCCGTACGCAAGTGCGATGAGCTGGAATCCCAAACCGATGCCCGCAATGGGATACTTGCCCTTGAGAGCCTTGATAAGCTCAACGGTCTCCTTAACACTTTTAGGATTGCCGGGGCCGCTTGAAATTAGCACTCCGTCAGGGTTGATGAACTCAATCTTTTCTGCAGTTGTGTTCCACGGAACAACCGTCACGTTACACCCCTTTTCGTTAAGTACGCTGACGATTCCGGACTTGATACCGCAATCTACCACTACAATGTTGTACTTGTTTTCAAGGGTGCGGTAGTACCAATCGTACTTGCATCCCACACATTCTACACGGTTTTCGGGAAGCTCTGTCGCATTTATCTTCTCAACAGCATCTTCCTTGGTTGTGCTTACGTCGGTAATAATGCACTTACAACTTCCGTTGTCACGGATAAATCTCGTAAGCTCCCTTGTATCAACTCCGCAAATGCCGACAACCTTATTTTCCTTCATAACCCTGTCAAGAGTCTTTTCTGAATTAAAATTGTTAGGGAGATCATTGTATTCTCTGACAATAAGACCGCTAAGAGCAGGAGTGATGCTTTCGTAATTATCCTTTGCCACGCCGTAGTTGCCTATAAGGGGATAACCCATAACCACGCTCTGATTAGCATAAGCAGGATCCGCCAATACGTTGTGGTAACCAACCATGGCGGTATTGAAAACGATTTCACTCACGACCTCGCCTTCGTAACCGAAACCGAAGCCAAAATACTCGTTACCGTTCTCAAGCACCAACTTCTTGTCAAAACCGTTAATTGCAAAACTTCTCATATCTCTTTCCATACCAAATCCCCTTTCGCAATTGTCATTTTGCATCTACCGTAAACTTCCTTCCCCTCGAAAGGCGTACTTTTGCCCATCGAAAGGAACTCGTTGGAATCAATTATGTAAGGCGTATCCAAATCAAACACCGTGAAATTCGCTTCCGCCCCAAACTCGATTTCCGTTCCTATTCCAAAACGTTTCATCGGATTGTAATGTAAAAGCTTAATAAGCTTGTCAAAGCTGATTATACCGCCCTTTACAAGCTCGGTATACAAGACAGGGAACGCTGTTTCAAGCCCAACAATGCCCATAAGACTGTCTTTAAGCCCCTTGCCTTTTTCTTCTGCACTGTGAGGAGCGTGGTCTGTGGCAATCATATCAAGGGTTCCGTCAAGAATCCCCTCAATCAAAGCCTCTCTGTCCTTTGCAGACCTGATGGGCGGATTCATCTTAAATCTGCCCTCGTCCCTGAGTTCGCTGTCATCAAGTACGAGATAATGCGGTGCAGTTTCACCGCTGACGTCAAGCCCTGCCCTTTTAGCCTGCCTTAAAAGCTCAACGCTCTCTTTCGCAGAGATGTGGCACACGTGATAAGAGCATCCGGTTTCAGCCACAAGCTTTAAATCACGCTCTATCTGCTTCCACTCGGACTCAGAGTTTATCCCTTTGTGTCCGTGCTTTCTTGCGTATTCCCCATCATGAATGTAACCGCCCGCGCGAAGAACGTTGTCTTCGCAATGAGCAACAATCATCTTTTTTCTTTTCTTAGCTTCAAGCATAGCCTGACGCATCAAATCCTCGTTCTGCACCCCAACACCGTCATCGGAGAAAGCTATTACACGGTTCAAAAGCCCGTCAAAATCCGAAAGCTTCATCCCCCTCTGACCCTCGGTTATGGTGCCGTAAGGATAAACGTTCACCTTAGCACTGTTTTCGATGGCTTTAAGCTGAGGCTCAAGCCCCTCAAACGAATCGGGAACAGGCTTCAGATTCGGCATGGAGCACACGTGAGTGTATCCCCCCCTCGCCGCCGCAAGAGTACCGCTTTCAACGGTTTCTTTATAAGAAAACCCCGGCTCTCTAAGATGAACATGAACATCTATAAAGCCGGGTAGAACAACAAAATTATTAAATTGAAAAACTTCCCCCTCGGTGTGACAAAGTGAGGAAGAATCAGCACCGGAACACGAACCGAAAGAAGAAATACTTCCGCCTTGAACGCCGATGATGCCGTCAAAAAAGGAGCCATCCTTATAAACCTTAGATTTAATAACACGGTTCATACACTTACCTCCTTAAAAAATCCGCCGACTGAAAAATGAACGCCTAAAAAACGTTTCCGACAGGCATAAAAAGCCCCGCAGAAACCGCTCCAAAAAGCGCCAAAATTCAATTACAGCTCAAATTGATTAATGATACCACGAAAGCGGCGGTTCTGTCAAGGGGTAATGATATATTTTTTTACAATTTAATTGTTTAGTGTAAATTGTCAAGAACGGATAAAGTCTTTGTAAAAAAAGGACTTGCTCTTAAATAAGAACAAGCCCTGCCGAAATCAACCTCTTGTATTTACCGTAAACGTGCAATTTTCACCTATTTTTTCAAAGGAACGCTCCTTTATGCGTTTAATCTTTACGTCTCCACTGCCGTTAACTTCAATGTCGGCTTCTGA
>JAFXKQ010000115.1 GCA_017531625.1 Clostridia bacterium
TAAAAAACGACAGGTTTTGATGTAACCTGTCGTTTTTTGGCCCGCCCGGGGGGGTTTGAACCCGCGACCCTCGGACTCGGAATCCGGTACTCTATACGGGCTGAGCTCAGGGCGGATGATAAGCCGTTACCCAAATCGGGAACGGCAAAAGTTTTATTCTCGCTCTTCAGATTGAGAATCTATCAAAAGCTGTTCTGTTTTTCTTAGGCGTTTTTCGAACTTTGAAAGCTTTTTACTCACCCAATAAAAACACCATGCGAGAGGTGGAGTAACTGCGAAAATAACACAGAGAACTATTGCGAAAAGGTTATTGCTGTCGCCGCCTTTACCAAAGAGGTAGAAGCCACAGGCTACAAGTACAGATGAAAAACATGCCGGAAGCATTACAAAAAACAGGTCTGAAAGAATAAATCCCTTCAAACTCTTTTCCGGGTTTTGTTTCAAATAAAAAACATTTGAAGCAAAGGGGATGAGGTATAAAACAGTACACACAAGGATCAAGCCAAGGGTGTAAAAAATTACGAATTCATCACCTGTAGGAAGTAAGGCTACAACCGTGAAAAAAATCACGGGGATAAACACAGCAATTACAAGTTTCGGAACAAATGCGTTAGCGCTGAATAAATCTTTTTCCTGTTTTGTTTTATTTTTTATGGTCATCTGCTCTTATTTGGCTACGTCTGATTTTTCCGCTCGTAGTTTTGGGAAGTTCGTCAACAAATTCTACGATACGGGGATATTTGTAGGGAGCTGTAACGTGCTTAACGTGGTTCTGAATCTCTTTTTTTAGCTCATCCGATGCTGTAAAACCCTTTGCTAAAACGATGGTGGCTTTTACTACCTGACCTCTGGTGGGGTCGGGTGCTGCTGTAACAGCGCATTCGAGAACAGAGGGATGTGTCATTATTGCACTTTCAACTTCAAACGGCCCTATTCTGTAACCGGAACATTTGATTACATCGTCTGAACGTCCTTCAAACCAGTAATAGCCGTCAGCATCACGCCAAGCCATGTCACCTGTGTCGTAAAAGTCCATTCTGAAAGCGGATTTATTTGCCGCTTCGTCGTCAAGATAACACTTGAAAAGTCCGGCGGGGTAATGCTTGTCAATGTTTCTTATAACAAGCCTGCCAACGATACCGTCTTCACAGCTTACGCCGTCTTCATCAACAATGTCAACAGCGAAATCACCGGAAGGCTTACCCATAGAACCGGGACGGATTTCGATTCCTTCGAAATTCGCAAGGAGTACGGGGGTTTCAGTCTGTCCGAAACCTTCGGTCAAAGTAAGACCGGTGTACTGCTTGAAACGGTTGAAAACCTCGGGGTTGAGGGGTTCACCTGCAACACAGCAATGCTTGATGGAAGAAAAGTCATAGTTTGAAAGATCCTCTTTTATGAAAAAGCGGAAGATTGTTGCCGGAGCACAAAAAGTGGTTATTTTAAGCTCTTGAATGAGTTCAAGAGTGTTCTTTGCATCAAATTTCTCGTTATCGTAAGCAACGATAACAGCCCCGCAGAGCCATTGACCGTAAATTTTACCCCATGCAAACTTAGCCCAACCGGAGTCGGACATGGTTAGATGAAGTCCGCCATCAACAACTCTCTGCCAATAGTGTGCCGTAAGTATGTGACCGAAGGGATAAGAAAAGTCATGCAGAATCATCTTAGGCATTCCTGTAGTACCTGAAGAGAAATAAAGTAGCATGGGATCTGTGATTTCGTTATCAATTCTGGTAAAGGAATCAGAAGCTTTCTCAATCTCTTTTCTCAGATCGTATGCGCCTTCGGGAATCTTATCGCCGACAACTGCGTAGTGATTAACGGTTGTACACTTGGGCAGAGCCTGAGTGATGTAGGAAACCAATTCTTCGTCATCTACGGAAAGAATCATTTTAACGTTTGCCTTTTCGCATCTGTACTCTATGTCCTTAGGCGTGAGCTGATAAGTAGCGGGAATAGCTACTGCTCCGATTTTATGAAGGGCGATGAAACAAACCCAGGTTTCGGGTCTTTGTTTAAGCATAAACATAACTCTGTCGCCCTTTTTGATACCGAGGGATAACAAAAAGTTAGCGAGTTTGTTGCTGAGGAGCGAAATGTCATGGAAAGTAAAGCTCTTTCTGTTGCCGAAATCGTCAGCCCAAACGAGAGCTAATTTATTCTTATCAATTCTTGCCCATTCATCCACGACGTCATAAGCAAAGTTAAATTTTTCAGGCACGTTGACCTTGTATTCCGCTTTAAACTGTTCATAGCTTTCAAAATCGATTTTGTCAAGATATCTCTCAATCATGAGATCTAACCTCCTTTGCTGATGTCGTGTAATGGTTTTTGTTTTTCTTCGGGACCTATCCTCAAAAAAATACTAACTGATATTATAACCCAATTATGACTGTATGTCAATACGAAAAAACCAAAAACAGAGTGTAGAGTACGCATAATTCCTATTGCAAAAAACGCAAATTCATAGTATAATTGTAAGGAAAAATAATGAGAAAGGTTTTTCTGCCCAATTGTGGCGAAAATGCTGTTGATATGAACGTGCTTAAAAGAGCATCATGCTTTTTCCTTACGTTGATAATGCTGTTGTCTGTAGCTTCTTGTAAACCCATGGAAGACGGAACTGGCAGTTCACAACTTGAAAGTACAGCTTCTTCTGCGGATTACGAGACATCTGTTTTTGAATCATCGGATTTGGAGTTGTCGTTCTCAGAAGGGGAGTCGGCCGTTTCATCAATGGATGCTGTGGATGGCTCAGGAGAAAGTCTTGGGCAGGACACGTCAAGCTCGGAAGCAGAAAGCTCCGCTGATTCGTCTGTTGTTGAAGAATCCGAGGAAGAATCAAGTAAAGATCCGAGCGGAGAAGTTAGCGAGGAAAACACGAGTGAAACTGAATCTTCACAGACGCCTTCGGCAGTTGAAGAATCTGAAGTGTTTGACGGAAAAGAAAGCAAGGACGAGCCTAACAGCTCTGTTGACAGTTCTGAAACTTCACAAAATTCTTCGGTAAACAGCACAGAGGAATATCCTGTTTATTCTCCGGAAGTCGACTATAAAATCACCTATAAAAACAACGGATTGATCCTCTATAACACGGATTTTCGTATGAGCGACAGCCTTGAAAAAGAGTTTGATAAGCTTTTCAGCTCTTTTCCTTATGCACAATCAATTTGCTTGACTGAACTTTCTACGAATATGGCGTTTGCATATAAACCTGATAAGCGCATTGCTACCGCAAGTTCCATTAAAGGTCCATTCGGGCTTTATGTTGCAAAAAGTGTAGATGCAGGCCGTTTGGGTTGGAAAGACCCTAAGGCGTACGAACCTAAGCATTACCAGGCTAACAGCTCGGGCGGAATACAGCATTACGATTACGGGACTTCTTTCTCGGTAAAAAGATTGCTTGAATTGATGATTGAAATCAGTGATAACCAAGCATACCTTATGTTGAAAGATATGCTGGGCTCGAAGAAGTTCAATGGCATGATGGCAAAACTGGGAGCTGATACGATTATTCCTTCAGGCGGTAATTGGGGCAACATTACGGGCTGGGAAATGCTCCAAACCTGGAGAGAGATTTATTACTACAAGGACGTTAATAAAAACGGAGACATGCTCTTTGATTTGTATCTTGAAGCAGAGTACAATTACATTCAAGAGGCGCTTCCACAGTATACTTCTGCTCATAAATCGGGTTGGAGCGGTAAGGCTTTCAATGATGCCGGGATAGTTTATAACGACAACGTTTATGCTTTATCAATCTTACTTGGCAGAAAAGATGTTTATGATTCGGGCAGCAGAGTTTACTTCATTAAGGTGGCTAAGCTTCTTGATAAGCTGATGAAAGAATACAACGCTTACCTTAGCGGCGACAGCGCCGGGGAAGAAAGCGGAGCCAGCGGTTCCGAAAGCTCAGAAACGAGCGATGTAAGCAGTGAGAGCAGCGAAATCGCAGAGGAACCCGTTCAGGAATCAAGTGTTGAAGTGTCTTTTGAATCAAGCGTAGTGAGTTTAGAAAGTGAAGAAGTAAATGCAGAGGAGTCAATAGAAGAAACTTCTGCATCCGGAGAAAGCTCTTTAGAAAACGAGAAACCCGACAGCACGGAAACTGATTTCTAAGCTTTCGTAAATGCGGTGAGTTGACGAGGCGTAAAAGAATTACAATTAAGGGGGGGACCAAGTGAAACTTGTTTCTTGGAATGTTAACGGAATAAGAGCATGTCTGTCAAAAGGTTTTGAAGATTTTTTCCACAGGGTGGATGCAGACATTTTTTCTATACAAGAGAGCAAAATGCAAGAGAGTCAGGGCGACATTTCCTTTGAAGGTTACACAAAAATTTGGAATTCCGCTGAGAAAAAGGGCTATTCGGGCACAGTAACTTATTCAAAGAAAAAACCTTTAAGTGTAGCTTTTGGTGTTGATGGAAAGCACACTAACGAGGGTAGACTTATAACCCTTGAATTTGAAAACTTTTATCTGATCAACTGCTACACTCCCAACGCACAGCCTGAGCTTGCAAGGCTTGAGTACAGGTTGGAGTTTGAAGAAGATTTACGCTTTTACATGGCTAATCTTTCGAAAACAAAGCCTGTTATCCTCTGCGGAGACCTCAATGTTGCACACAATGAAATTGATTTGAAGAACCCAAAGCCAAACATCGGTAATCCGGGCTTTTCTTACGAAGAACGTAGCTGTTTTTCTGCTTTGCTGGGTGCAGGCTTTGTAGATTCTTTCCGTTACCTTTATCCCGATAAGCGGGACGCTTACAGCTGGTGGTCTTACAGAGCAAATGCACGTGCAAATAATACAGGGTGGCGAATAGACTATTTCGTGGTTTCTGAAAATGTTAAGGGTAAGATAAAGGACAGTGTAATTTATGCCGATGTTTACGGAAGCGACCACTGCCCGGTAGGTTTGGAAATTGACTTGGAGTTTTAAAACGCTATGATGAGTTTTGATGAAGTTGGCGAGTTTCTGGACGATGAAGCGGATGAGCTTCCTCTCATCCTTTACCGTGAACTAAACGGCGGGATTTCGCTTTTACCACAACATAAGTTCAGCCCCCGTGCAGAGGGATGGCTTGTTTTGGGAGAGTACTGTAAAAGCCGCTCCATGGGGCGGTACATCAACATTTATTATGGTTCTTTTGTAAAAGCTTTTCCGCATTATTCCGATGAACAGCTTAAATCAAAACTAAAACAAGTTCTTGTTCACGAGCTTACGCACCACAACGAGTCTCTTGCCGGGGTCTACGATTTAGAAATCAAAGATGCCGTAAGGCTTAATGAATACAAAGAACGTAACCGTCACTCAGACGGTGAATAATAGAACTATTTTAAGGCGGACGCATAATGAAAAAATTTTACTTAGACAATATGTCTTCTATCCACAAGTTTATCATTAACCAGATTGCACTTTCGCTGTTTGGAATTATGATTACTTGGCCCGTTGCGGACAAAAGTCTCACTCTCATTTTGATAATGGGATGCTTCTCTTCCGTGTTCTTTTGCTACATGCAGTACGACAATCTCTGGTCTCTCGGTGCGCTACACCGAAACAGAGTAATCAATAAACGTATGGAATACACCCCTCTGTACGGTTTGAAAATCAGTGCTTTCGCATACATTCCTTCGGCGTTGATTATTCTGCTTTGCTACATTTCGAGAATCTTTCCCGGTGTTACGTTTTTTGATAACCTTTATTTGATTATGGATGTTATTTTTACATTCCTGCTCAACGGTATGTACTCCGGTTTTCAGATCGCTCTTAACACAGTAGTCGGAGATAGCTTTGCGACCCTTTTGCCGTGGATTTTTCCTTTGTTTTTGGTTCCGGGAATTGTCGTTTGCACCCTTGCTTATTACCTCGGTGTTAACGACAAACAGATCAAGTGCTTTTTCGGCATGAAGCCCTCTACCGATGTTGTAGAAACAAAGGGGAAGAAAAAGTAATGGGTTTAACTAACTCCGAATATACATCTTAATAAAGCGAAGGCTTTTAAATAATAAAGCGAAGGCTTTTAAAGATTGTACGGGTGTGATGTTTTTTTGGAAGAGAACAGATACAAGGGCGTTGGCGTGGGCGCTGTGCTTCTTATTGTTGGGATAGTGCTTATACTGCTTTTCTTTTGCTTTGCTTCTCTGTCAGCGTCTTTTGGCTACGAGGCGGCAAAATATGCAAAAAACGCGGTAGAAGTTGATGCTGTAATCGAAAAAAGTAAAGAACGTTTTACCGTTATCATTGATGCCGGACACGGTGGGGAAGACCCCGGTGCCGTGGTTGGCGAAATCAAGGAAAAAGATTTGAATCTTGCCGTTGCCCTTAAGTTGAAAAGCTTTCTCTCTTTGGCCGACATAAACGTGATCATGACACGTGAAACAGACGTTTTGCTGTACGGGGAAGGGGAGGAGAGACACAAAAAAATGGCAGATCTGAAAAACAGACTTGCCATTATAGAACAAACAGAAAATTGCATTTTTGTAAGCATTCACATGAATAAATTTTCTGATTCACGGCTTACAGGATTACAGACCTTTTATTCGGAAAACGATCCTAAAAGCGCACTGCTTGCGCAGTCGGTCCAAAGCGAAGCCTTGCTTGTTGACCCTTCAAACCACAGGAAAATTAAGCCTGAAAACGGTACAATTTTCATCTTGGAGAACGCCTATAAACCTGCGATTCTAGTGGAATGCGGTTTCCTATCAACTCCGTCCGAGGCTGTGAAGCTGACGGACGAAGGTTATCAAAACAAGCTGGCGTTTGCTTTGTACAGCGGAATAATGAAATACGAGAAGGAAAACGGGTGATAATTTGAAAACCGTATATGTGTGTGAAAACTGCGAATACTCAACTTCAAAATGGATAGGTAAATGCCCTGTCTGCGGTCAGTTTAGCATTATAGAAACCGAAGTAGAGGAAGAAAAAAAGCCCTCCAAATCAAAAGACTCAAAGAGCGTAAGCGGTAAAGTGGCAAAGCTTTATACAGGAATGTCCTCAAGGGCGCAATCTTTGAAAAATGTGGAGTATCCAAAACACATTAGATACTCTACGGGAAACGGTGAGTTTGACCGAGTTTTGGGCGGCGGAGTTGTTGAAGGCTCTGTCGTGCTTCTTTCGGGCGAGCCCGGAATAGGTAAGTCTACGCTTCTTTTACAGATTTGTGAGCATGTAGGGAGTTCAAATAAGATCCTTTACGTGTCCGGGGAGGAATCTGCCTCGCAGATAAAGCTCCGTGCAGGACGGCTTGGCGTGGATTGTGAGGACCTGTTTGTTTTATGCGAAACAAACATTAACCGCATCCTCGAAGAAACAGAAACTTTTCAACCGAAGCTCGTTATTATTGATTCTATCCAAACCATTTATGACGATGATGTAAATTCAATGCCGGGTACCGTAACTCAGGTAAAACAGTCAGCTATGCTTTTGATTAACAAAGCGAAAGAAAGCGGGCTTGCGGTTTTAATCATCGGACATGTTAACAAAGACGGTGCAATTGCCGGTCCTAAGGTACTTGAGCACATGGTCGATGCCGTGCTTTATTTTGAAGGTGATAAACAGCACGCCTATCGCATTATCCGTGCAGCAAAAAACCGTTTTGGCTCCACTAACGAAATCGGTGTTTTTGAAATGACGGACGAAGGGCTTGAAGAAATTCCAAACCCGTCGGAAATGTTGCTTTCACAACGTCCGCTGGGCGTTTCCGGTTCTTGTGCTGCATGCGTCATTGAGGGAACCCGGCCGATCATTGCTGAGATTCAAGCTTTGGTTAATCCTACTGTTTTTCCTGCTCCTCGCAGAATGACGGCGGGACTTGATTATAACCGGGTTTCACTTTTGCTTGCAGTGCTTGAAAAACGCCTTGGACAGCGTTTTTCTTCCCTTGATGTTTACATGAACGTGGCAGGGGGATTAAAGCTTGAAGAGCCTTCTTGCGACATTGCGGTTGCTTTGGCGTTACTGTCGTCGCTTAGGGATGCTCCGGTTCCCGATGATCTGATTGCTTTTGGGGAGATTGGATTGGCAGGGGAGTGCCGAGCAGTTGTAGGGGCAGAACTCCGACTTGCGGAGGCAGTAAGACTTGGTTTTACCAAGGTGGCGATTCCTTATAAAGCTGCTGAGAATTTGAAAAAGCGTTATAATGGCGTGGAGATTATTCCAATCAGGTCAGTTTTTGATTTGCTGAAAATCCTCGGACTCTGATTTAGAACCGCTGGACGGAACGAAATGACGGCACGCTGAAGTGTTACTTTCGGAGTTTTGATTTGAAGCACTAATGTCCGCTAAAGTGTCACTTTTTTGGCATTCACCGTCCTTTTGGTATTTGCATTTTTCGAGGCAGAAAATCATTTACCTTTGTTCCTCCTTGAAAATTTTAAGTTTAGTGTGCCTCGGACAAATAAGTTTATGCACAGCACGAGTAAAAAGAATGTTTTTGTTTCTAAGATTTTACCTGAAAGAATTAAAAATGAGCTGTCGATTCTTGGCTTTGAGTCAATCCCAATCTCAGGAAGCGATAAAATCCCAGGCGAATTAGCGTATCATCCGGACCTTAGAATGTTAAAGTTGCCAAACGGAGATTGGCTTACTGACAATTATGAACAAATTGTTAATAACAGAGAAGCAGTCAATTTAATCAAATACAGAAATTTGAAAAACTCAGTAAAAGGCGGTTATCCGGAAGAATGTGCGCTCAATTGCTTTTTTGCAGGTAATAAATTGTTTGGCGGTTCTGTGATTGCGGAGGAGCTGTTGGAGTTTGTTAAGTGCAATGGCTTTAACCACGTGATTTGCCGTCAAGGATACACAAAATGCAGTACCGCAAAGTTGAACGAGAATGCATTCATTACCGGCGACATCGGCATTTTTTCGGCTCTGACAGCCAACGGGTTTGATGCACTTAAAGTAAGTAACGACGGAATAATTCTGAATGGCTACAGTTGCGGTTTTTTTGGTGGATGCTCAGGTAAACTCGGTGAAGAGTTATTGGTATTTACAGGAAAAATTGAAAATCATGTTGATTACCGAAACATAAAAAGTTTTTGTTCCAATTACGGAATTACTCCTTACAGCTTATGCGAAAATGCTCTCTATGATTACGGCGGAATCCTTGAAGTATAACAAAAAAGCCGATTAATAAGCCTTTTTACGAGCGTTGGCGTTGAATCGGTTTTGATGACAAAATCTTATGTGTAATCTTCCCTTAATTAGACAAAATTTTTATTTTGTCTAATTGCGTATGTTCATGGTAGAGATGTTCCCTTTTACAAAAAATGAACACGGTCAAGAAAGCTTGAAGGCTCTTGACCGTGTTTTTGTGATTTACGGTTTGTAATTAGGTTTCTTATGCGTAGTGTTGTTCAAGATAAGCCACAACGTCTCTGACTGTTGTGAGCCTCGGAAGAACAGCTTCGTCAAATACTATGTCAAACTTTTCTTCACAAAGTACAACTAAATCAGCAAGTTCCAGCGAGTTGAAACCTAAATCGTTAACAAACTCAGAATCTAGGCTAATGATGTCGGCATTGATGCTCATCTCTTCAACCAATAATTCTTTAAGCTTTTCGTACATTATAATTCCGCACAATTGGATAAAAAACCGTTGTGCTTCCTCCTTCTCAAAAAAATCGAAAATAAATTAAAGACCTGCGCGCTTGATTTTCTTTGTAGTGGTCTTAACAAATTCCGTCTTTTTGATCTCGATGTTTCTGATTTGCTTGAAAGACGGAAGTTTTTTGTTGACTTGAGCAATCTCTTCTTTTATACGTGCTTGGATCTCGTTGTTATCAAGTCCGGCAAGTGCATCGTAATCGGGATAAATAAGTGCTGTTATAACCTGTTCATCAAGAGTATTTTTGCGGGCAACAACTACGCACTCCTTAACAAGATCGATTCTGTAAATGTATTCTTCGATCTCTTCGGGATAAACATTTTTACCGTTTGCAAGAATTATAAGATTCTTTTCTCTGCCTGTAAGGTAAAGATACCCTTCAGAGTCGAAGTACCCAAGGTCACCTGTTCTGAAATAACCGTCTTCGGTAAAGGCATCTTTGTTAGCTTGGTCATTATTAAAGTAGCCGAGCATTACATTCTGTCCCTTTGTGATGACCTCTCCGATCTCCCCTGCTTCAGCGTATCTGGGTGCTTCGCCTTCTTCGGTTATAAGAATTTTAACTTCGCACTCATAGGCCGGAAGTCCTACGGAATTGTACTTAATTCTGTTAGAAGGGTTAACTGCAAGGAGCGGAGCACACTCGGTTATACCGTAGCCTTGCTGAACTTTAATGCCAAACTCTTCAAATCTCTCAACTAACTCGGGATCAAGCGGCGCGCCTCCGCAAACAATGTGTTCTAATCTTCCGCCAAGGGAATCAATAACTTCAGCAAAAAATTTGCGTCTGAGGTCAATGTGTGCTTTACGCATGGTTTTTGTTATTTTAACACCCATGCTCACGGTCTTTTCCTTGCCCTTCTTACGGATTTCGTCAACAATCTTTTTGTAAATTGTTTGAACAAACAACGGAACAAGAATCATAGCCGTAGGTTGGAATTTTTTAAGATTGCGTAAAACGTACTTTAAACTATTGTTGAGACATACGGTAGCTCCGATAACATAAGCAGTAAGCATACCGCAACTTGTTTCGTAGGTGTGGTGAAGCGGAAGTACGGAAAGTAAAACCACTTTTTCGTCAAAGGGCGTAAGGTTCGCCGAAGAATAAATGCAAGAACAAAGATTCCTTTGTGAGAGCATAACGCATTTACTTGTTCCGGTAGTTCCTGACGTGAAAATAAAGGCGCATTCCTTGTCAATGTTGGGAACAATGTCATAAAAAGAGTTATCCTCAGCGGCAACAAGTAACTTACCGAAACGGAGAAGCTTTTTAAACGTACTTTCCTTTTCTGAGAGAATGCTTGAGATTTCACTGACCTCCAGAGGCTTTTCTTCCGTATCCTTAATAACGGAAATGTACTTCAAGCAATCAACAGAATTGAACAATTCCCTGCCCTTTTCCATAAAAGACTCAGAACAGAACAAAGCCTCGCATTCAGCAAAAGAAATGAAATCACAAATTTGTTCCGTCATAAGTTCCTTATCAAGAGGAACGATAACAGCGTCTGCACAAACTGTGGCAATGTAAATCTGTAACCACTCGGGTCTTGTTTCGGAGAGCAAAGCGATTCTTTTACCTTTAAGCCCCATTGAACAGAGAGCTGTGGTTAAAGCAATAACATTGTTTGAAAAATCTGTATAGCTAAGTTCTTCAACCTCGTTTTTTGTGTTTATAAACTTATAAAAAGGCTTACCGCCAAAAGCATGGCCTGAATGTAATACAATTGAACGAATGTCATCAAACTTAGGGTATCGATCTTTGGGATAAAAACTCTTCATTGTATGTTTTACACCTCATAAAATAAAACGGTAATGTCTATGACTAAAAATGTATTAAACACCACACTATCATCTCTATTATAACTATTTTTGATAAAAAGTCAAGAGCTAGTGTATAAAAACAGGTAACAGACCCAAAATAAGGGTACAGAAGCATAAGTGGAGGTAGAAACAAAATATGACACATAAAGAGTACAAAAAGATGACAGATGACAGAGCAAAGCGTTCCCCCACCCTCCTTAACTGTATAAAGGCGTTTGTGACGGGGGGGTTAATTTGTGTGCTTGGACAGGCACTTACGGTTTTGTATCAGGAACTTGGAGCAAGTGTTGAGTTGTCTAAGACACTCTCTACGATAAGCCTTGTTGTATTGGCGGGACTACTCACCGGAATCGGGGTTTTTGATGTGATAGCCAAGCAAGCGGGAGCAGGTACGTTGGTTCCGATTACAGGCTTTTCAAATGCAGTAACCGCACCCGCCATTGAAAATAAGACAGAAGGCTTTATAAACGGAGTAGGTGCAAAAATGTTTGTTATTGCGGGGCCTGTCATAGTTTACGGCACCTTCGCATCTGCGGTTTATGGAGTTATGTATTACTTTCTGTTAAGAGGAGGATTAGCCGGTTGAGAAACGAAATCCTGCATTTCAACAATGTATTTATAGAAAACACTTCATGTGTAGGGGGGAAAAAAGAGAGCGAAGGACCGCTTTCGGCTTATTTTGATATGTTGGAACCCGATGAATACTTTGGGAAAGACACTTGGGAAAAAGCAGAAAGCGAGATGAACACAAGAGCAGTAAATTTTTTGCTTTCAAAAGCCAAACTTGATTATTCTGACATAGATTTATCTTGCGGAGGTGATTTGCTAAATCAATGTGTAGCTACAAGCTTTGTTCTAAAAAACTGTGATTTACCGTATTTAGGGCTTTACGGAGCCTGCTCGACAATGGCGGAGTCGCTGATAATAGGAGCAGTTTTTAAAAGCTCAAATTTTGCGAAACGGGTTCTTTGTTTTGCCTCTTCTCATTTTTGTTCTGCAGAAAAACAGTACCGCTTCCCTCTTGAATACGGCGGACAGCGCACCCCCACCTCACAGAGCACTGTAACGGGCTGTGGTGCAATTCTTTTAGGCGACAGCGAGAAGTGTAGAGTTGAGGTAAAAGAAGCCGTAGTGGGCAAAATTGTTGATTCAGGGGTTACCGACGTTAACAACATGGGAGCCGCAATGGCAGAAGCAGCAGTTGATACGGTAATAAGGTATTTCGGTGAGTCGAATCTTTCGCCCGACGCTTTCGACATCATAGCTACAGGCGACTTGGGCAGAGAGGGCTACGAGTTGGCATGTGAGTTATTCAAGCGTAAAAAATTTGAGCTTTTTGGAAAGTATACGGATTGCGGAATGCTTATTTATGATTTAGAAAAGCAGGATGTACATGCCGGAGGTTCGGGATGTGGTTGCAGTGCGGTGGTAACTGCAGGCTACTTTTATGATAAATTGATTAGAGGCGAAGCTAAGGAAATTTTGTTGATAGGTACAGGTGCGCTTCTTAACCCCAATACCGTGTTTCAAAAACAAAGTATTCCGGCGGTAGCGCATTTAGTACGGCTTTCAGCAAGATAATAAAATAAAAGGAGAAAAAATGGAATTTTTAGATTGGGTAAAGGTTTTTGCGGTAGGCGGGGCGTTTTGTGTTATCGCACAGATTTTGATTGATAAAACTAAGCTTACAGGGGCAAAAATCTTAGTAAGCTACGTAATCTTAGGGGTTATCCTTACAGCTGTAGGACTTTACCAACCTATTGTGGACTTTGCTATGGCAGGAGCAACTGTTCCGCTTACGGGATTTGGCTACCTATTAGCAACGGGTGTTGAGGAAGCCGTGGTTGAGAGAGGGCTTATCGGCGCCATAACAGGCGGTCTTGAAGCAACAGCAGCAGGAATAACCGCAGCGGTATGCTTCGGTTTTATTTGGGCACTTCTGTTTAAGAGTAAGATAAAATAATAAAATAAGGAAGTTGAATAAGGACATTAAGCTCTTTGTTTCAACTTCCTATTGTTTGTTATAAAGTTCTATTCTGCTTCGATAATTGTTATTCTACCTTCGCCGTAAGGTTCTGCGTATTCTTCACCGATTACGCCACCGAGTACATCGGTAATGTAGTTGATTACAACTTGGTAATCAAGCATAACGCAATCCTGAATCATCTTAGCGTCTTTAAACATGTTAAAGCCACCGCCGAATTCTTTCAGCATGTAATTGTGACCGGCTAATACGTAGGTTTTATTAAGGTCAAGAGGTTCTCCGCCGACTTTGATGTTTTTAACTCTGTAATCACCGTCAACATTTATAAACTGACCTTTGTCATCAAGTTTCACAGAGGATTCAACATTCAAATCAATCTCGTATGTAAGACCTGAAACGTGTTGGAAACTACCGTCTTCTCCCGGCAATGATGCGGAACCGAGTTCTAAAGCGTCAAGAAGCATTTGACCTGTTGCTTCCACAACACAAAGCTCGTTGCCGAAAGGATGAACCGAGATTATGTCGCCGTAAGTAACGTCGCCTTTTTTGAGTTCGGCGCGTATGCCACCGCCGTTAACCATTGCTATGTCGGCTCCTGAAATAGAGCGGTAAGCGTCTGCGCAAAGATTACCAAGGTTTGTTTCGGTGATGCGGATGAGGCGGATGGGATTTCCGTCAGAATCGGTTTCGAACGGATCATAAATTACAAGGTCAACGTTGGAAGAAGCAACTACTGTATTAACAAGTTCAGCAAAGCTGTCTTCAATTTCAGTAATAAAGCTTTCAATACCACCGTCGTTAATGAGCGTAGTTTTAAAACTTCCGTCTGTTCCTATGGAAAGACAGCCAACGTTTGCGAGTTTAGTGCCTGTGGAGGTGTGGACTACATCAGCCCCCTCTTTATTCTTAACAATCACGCTTTCAAGAATGGAATGCGAGTGTGCGTCAATAAAAACGTCGATTCCTGTCGTGTTGTTAATAACGTCAGTAGACATCCAAGGTTTGCATTCAGCTTCTATGCCGAGATGTCCCAATGCAATGACATAGTCTGCTCCATCAGCTTTTGCCGAGTCAACAGCATCTTGTACTGCGTTGTAAAGGGCTTCTCCGGTGCTGTCTTGACAAAAACCGTAGATGTAATTTCCATTCTCGTCCTGGAAAAATGTGGGAGAACACGACGAAAGAGTTTTGGGAGTAGAGATGCCGACGAATGCTATTTTTGCGCCGCCGGCTTCAATGATTCGGTAGGGCTCAAGGGCGAGTTTACCTTCGGGATTGGTGAAGTTGCAACTTAGGTAAGGAAAATCAGCCATTTCAACGAGCGAGAAAAACTGTTCCATGCCGTAGTCAAACTCATGGTTGCCCGGAATGGCTACATCGTATCCCACTTCATTCATAAGCTCAATTATGTATTCGCCTTTTGAAACGGTACCAATCGTATCGCCTTGAACGGAGTCGCCGCCATCAACAAGGATGACTGCTTTTCCTTGTGCTTCAAATGAATTCTTTATAAGGGATAGTCCTTTGTACCCGATGCCGTCATTTACACCGCAATGAACGTCATTGGTGTAAAGAATTACGATTTCATCGTGGTTTAGTGCAGTCTCGGGTTCTGTACCGGATTCGTTTTCAGAGTTAGAGAGTTCATCTCTGTTTTGTTCGCTTGTCTCTTTATTTGAAACCTCACCGGACTGCAATTCAGAGTTTTCGTTAGCAGGTGTATTATCACCGCAAGAGCAAAGTACTAAGGTTATAGCGAGAAAGAAACATAATAAAATGCGTTTCATAAAAAACTAACCTCTTTCGGTTTATTTTACAATTATCTTTACAAATTTGTTTTTACCGCGACTGAGAGTGTATTCACCGGTTTCGGTAAAGTTAAGGTTGGGGTCTTTGATCTGTTCACCGTTGAGCTTGATACCGCCGCCGGTAACAAGTCGTCTTGCTTCGCTGGTGGAAGGAGCAAGACCGCTGACTTTAAGTGCGTCGATGACTCTGTCTCCTACTTTGCAGTCAAAAGCTTCGAGTTCGTCAGGAATACCACCGCTTGCAACGTTTTTGTAGCGTTCTGCAGCAGCCGCAACAGCTTCTGCACCGTGGTAAAGTTTAA
The DNA here is from genome assembly GCA_017531625.1 of Clostridia bacterium. Taxonomy (GTDB): domain Bacteria; phylum Bacillota; class Clostridia; order Oscillospirales; family CAG-382; genus SIG636. Next base: position 15,527 of record JAFXKQ010000115.1, read on the forward strand.
CAATAGCTTCTGCATAGAGGAAATGAGCGGCACGAATGTCCTTTTCAACAAGCTCGGCGTATTCGGATTCATCGAGATCTGTTGTAAGCTTGAAATAGGTGAGAAGAAGGTGATCAGGAACCTTCATGCACTTCTCGTACATGATTTCGGGAGCTTCGTCAATGCCGATGTAGTTGTCGAGAGATTTGCTCATTTTTTCAACGCCGTCAAGACCTGGAAGAAGCGGGAAAGTGATAACTTCTTGCGCTTCTTGACCGTAGTCACGTTGGAGCTCACGGCCAACTAATAGGTTGAAGGTCTGGTCAGTACCGCCGATTTCAATGTCAGCGTTGATCGCTACGGAATCGTAACCCTGCATGAGAGGATAGAAAATCTCGTGCAGACCGATGGGAGCATTTTCACGGAAACGCTTTGAAAAATCGTCACGTTCCATGATTCTTGCAAGGGTGTACTTGCCCGCAAGTTGGAGAACGTCCTCAAAACTCATTTTGGAGAGCCATTCAGAGTTGTAAGCGATAACAGTCTTGTCTTTGTCGAGAATTTTAATAACCTGTTCGTAGTAACTGAGGCTGTTTTTTCTTGTTTGTTCAAAGGTAAGAGGGACACGGGTTTTGCTTTTACCGGAGGGGTCGCCGATCATTGCGGTAAAGTCACCGATAATGAAAACGATTTCGTGACCGAGATCTTGAAGCATTCTGAGCTTTCTGAGAGCAACTGAATGGCCAAGGTGAAGGTCTGGACGGCTGGGGTCGGCACCCATCTTGATGCGAAGCTTTCTTCCGCTTTTAAGTTTTTCAAGAAAACCCTCTGCGGAATAAATGGACACTGCGTCTCTCGTAATATTTTCATAAACCTGTTGTACTGTCATAATAATTTATCCTTTCTCAAATTTCTTTTAAAGTCTTTATCTTTGCTGTCTGAATTTTAGTTTATAACTTACCATTCAAAAACTTCAGCTGTTACAATGTCATAACGTAAAAGCTCTTCGTTGTTCGCTTCAATGAGCGGGAAATACTGATTTACAAGCTTGTAAAAGCTGTCGTTAATAAGCTCTGTTTCTGTAGCTTCGTAGTATTCGGTAAGGTCTGATTCGCTAAGTGAATCACGGGTAATGATGTAAACACCACCGTCGATTTCAGAAACGGCAAACTCCCCTATTTTGATCCCTAAGCCGGACTTTTCGTATTCTTCCCGCTCAACAACGTAACCGTCGGGGTAAGACTCGTAGAAGCCGTCCTCTGTTTCTTTTTGTAAATCGGGAAACTTGATTTCTCCGGCATTAAGTTTTTCAACAAGTCCGTTTGCTTTTTCCTTGAGTGCCTTGGAATCCTCGCCTTTAAAGTAAACATGCTTGAGCTTTACGTAATTATCCGCCGTTGTTCGGTTGACTTCCTCTGAATCAATGTGGTATATTCCGCCGTCTCCGTAAAGAACGTTCTTCAAAGAAACGATTTTGTATTCCCTTTCGTAATAGGCTTTCAGAGCCTCGATGTCAAGCCCGTATGGTTTCAGTCTTTCTTCAAACGCTTTCTCGCTTCCGTAAAAGAAAACGTTTTCATCAATTGCCGAGTTGATCTCGTCAATGTATTCATTACTGAGACTTACGGAGTAATTAAGACAAAGCTTGTCTGAGACCAAAAGCATACGACAGTAGTCATTTATGTCCGAAATAACACGTTCACCGTAGTTTCTGCTATCACCGTCATTTGGTACAGTGTTCCAGAAGCTTTCGCTGTCAGTTGCATAACCGCTTCCGTAAGTTGATTCAATAATGTAAAGAAAGTCCGTCTTTTTACTTGAGAGAATGTAAGCGTAAAGTCCTGAGCTGATTACATTTCCTTCATAGCTCATAACAGAAATGTCAGCGTTTGAGCTCTTCCCTGTTTCGGGTTTGTCACCCTCCGCACATGAACAGAAGGAAAACAGCATAACAACCGCGAGAAAAAATGAAACCGTTTTTCTAAAATGTTGTTTTTTTATCATAATCTCAGTTGTTAATATCCCAAATGTTTTTATACTTGGAAATGACGTCTTCATTTACCGTGATCTTCTCACAAAGGTCTACAATGCAGTCTGAAAACAAATCGTTTTTTAGATTTTCTTTTTCATCATCGACCTTTGTTTCAGAAAAATCAATGCGCTGTACTATGTAGATTATATTGTTTTTTGCATCTTCATAGTAGTGGAAGTCGCCGGATTTTAATTCTTTTGCTTCAATTCCAAAATACCCTACAAACTCCTCGCTTGTCATGGACATTCCCTCAGGATAGTAAGAAGCTATGAGCTCACCGTCATCGCTTTGTGCAAGTGCGTCTTCGTAGCTTAAACTTTTGTTGACGAGTTCTTCATAGATTTTTTGAGCCTTTGCTTTGATCTGAGCGTTTTCAAGCTCTAAATTAACGTCTTCCGTGCTTGCCTCATTTGATTCAGCATTTTCGGCTTCACTCTCCTCAACAGTTTCGGAGCTCTCCTCAGCTTTATCTTGTGAAGTTTCGTCTACGCTTTCGGATGAATCGGCAGACTGTGCATCATCATCTGTTTCGGTGTCCTCGGCTTCTTGAGGGGCGTTGAGATAGAAATTCATAAACTTGAAGTTGATGTTGTTTTCTTCAAGGGAAGCCTTTGCCTGGTCATCGGTAGGCTCGGTAATGAAATCGTTCTCAAACATAAACTCGCTCAGATAATTGCCCGTGTAGTAGTAGCGCAAAACTCTGTCCCAATCATCGATTGTGAGATTGTCTTTTGCAAGTTCAACACTCCAACGGTCGGCTGATCCGTACTCTTCCAACATGGACTTGTACTCTTCCTCACATTTTTCCGAAAAGGTATCTGGCAAGCTGTAATCGAGGGCAGAAGCAAGTCCTTCGATTGCGAGCATTTGTTTACAAGCGTTAACAGTACGGTCAAATGCGTACTCCCCAAGGGTGTAAGCGGTACCGTCTTCAAGTTCAGAGTAAGTAATGCCCCAAAACTCCTTAGTATCGCCGATTGGAGTACCGTAAACAGATTCTATGGTAATGCCATAGTATTCTTCTATGCTTTTGTATTGAGTCATGATTTCGGCCTTGGTGTTGGTTAATGTGTAAAGAAACAAGGGAACCGAAATCTCGCCGTCTTCAGAACAAAAATCCGTAATTATTTCATCAGAGAGCAAGCTTTCGGATACAACTTCGTTGCTTCCTTTAATTTGCATTATGGATTCGTTCTGCACGCCGCATGCTGACAGTAAAAACGACAGACACAGGCAGATAACCGCAAAGGTTCTCTTCAAGTTATTGCGCATAAGCTTAATACCTCCAAGCGTATTATTAAGATTATAACTCAAATAGGTTGGTTTGTCTACTCTTTTTGCGACAAATTTGCGTAGAGTTCGACAATTTTTCTTATTAATTCAAGCGGGCGATTGCCCTTTTTAACACGGCATGAAATGTGCGGTTTTGCCCCGGCAGAAATCATAATCAGTCCACGCAGCTCAGGCGTAGCTGCAATTTCGGTGCAAACTTTTATGTCTAATTCGTCTTTGTAGAATGAAATCAGCTCCGCGCGTTGTTCAATGCTCTTGAAGCCGACAACGGCGGCGGAGTTTCGTATGAGTGAAACGTCGATCAGGTTTGAAACCGACTGCGGAATGTCGCCGAAACGGTCAATAAGCTCGTCAACAAGGTCATCACGTTCTTCTGTGTTTTCGATAACCGCAATCTTTTTGTAGATGTCTATTCGGATGTTGGATGATTCAATGTAAGATTCGGGAATAAAAGCGTTTACAGAAATATCAATACTGCAATCAGCTTTATTAGGCTTGAAAATCCCCTTCTCTTCATTGACAGCCTCTTCCAGTAGTTTAATGTATAGATCATAGCCCACTGTTTGAATGTGACCGTGCTGTTCTGCACCGAGAACGTCTCCTGCACCACGGATTTCCAAATCTCGCATTGCGATTTTAAATCCGGAGCCAAACTCAGTGTATTCTTTCACTGCTTCAAGCCTTTTCGTAGCTATTTCGGAAAGAAGTGTTCCCTGGCGGTAAGTGAAATAGGCATAAGCTTTCCTCGGAGAACGTCCCACACGTCCTCTTATTTGGTGAAGCTGTGAAAGACCTAAACGGTTTGCATCTTCGATAATAAGGGTGTTTGCGTTTGGCACATCCACACCTGTTTCGATTATTGTAGTGCAAACGAGGATGTCGGTCTCGCCGTTAACAAGTGATTCCCAAATCTGAGACAGCTCGTCTTTATCAAGTTTGCCGTGGGCTATTGCAACGGTTCTGTCGGGAAATTGCTCACTTATCTTATAGGCTCTGGAATAGATTGATTCAATGTCGTTGTGGAGATAAAAAACCTGACCGCCTCGTCTGAGTTCCTTTCGGATTGCTTCAAAAACTATCTCTTCATCGTATTCCAGCACGTAGCTTTGTACGGGAATACGGTCAACAGGCGCATCTTCTAAAACCGACATATCTCTGATTCCGCTCAATACCATGTTAAGGGTTCTCGGAATCGGAGTAGCGGAAAGAGTAAGAGTATCAACGTCTTTTGCAAGAGTTTTAAGCTTTTCCTTGTGGGTGACACCAAAACGCTGTTCTTCGTCAATTATCAAAAGACCGAGGTCAAAGAATTTAATGTCCTTCTGCAAAAGCTTGTGAGTACCTACAACAATGTCAATTTTTCCAAGGGACAAGTCTGTCTTTATGCTGTCAAGAGTTTTCTTATCATGAAAACGGGAGAGCATTGCGATTTTTGCACCGAACCCCTTAAAACGGTTTAGAACGGTTTGATAATGCTGCCACGCAAGTATGGTCGTTGGCACGAGGATAGCGACTTGTTTACCGGACTCAAACGCCTTGAACGCCGCTCTTAAAGCTACCTCGGTTTTTCCGAAACCTACGTCACCGCACAGAAGTCTGTCCATTGGCATCTCTTTTTGCATGTCACGTTTGATTTCCTCTGTGGCAATGAGTTGCCCCTCGGTTTCCGGGTATTCAAAAAGTGATTCAAATTCATCTTGAAGTTCGCTATCCGGCGGAAATGCGAATCCTATGTTCTTCATTCGCTGTCCGTAGAGTAACATGAGATCCTTTGCAATGTCCTTTGCTGAGGACTTTGCTTTTTGTTTTGCTCTTTGCCACTCGCTGGTACCGAGTCTTGTAAGCTTGACGTTTTCGTTACCGCCAATGTATTTGCTTATGGTGTCAAGTTGGTTACAAGGTACGTACAACGCATCTCCTGCTGCGTATGAAAGCTTGATGTAATCCTTTGAAACTCCCTCGGTAATGAGGTTTTTAATCCCTTCGTATTTGCCTATGCCGTGGTTGATATGTACGACGTAATCCCCGACAGACAGATCGGCGAAGGAAGCGATTTTTTCACCTCTTTTGCCCGCACCCATAATGAGTTTGCCTTTTCTTGCGACTTTGCTCCTCGCAGTATCAGAATCGTTGAGCATAACAAAAGAAGCTTTCGGTAATTCAAATCCGCCGTAAAGTGAGGCGTTTTCCAAAACTGCAATAGCCACCGCATTATCGAAAAATTCACCGTCAAAAGGATAACTTTTTATACCTCGTTCAGCTAAAACAAAGCTTAAATTATCACGTGTACGTGAGTTTGTTGTAATCGCAAGGACTGTGTGTTTGAGATCAAGGTAAGCCTCTACATCCTCAATAAAGGCATTAGTGTTTGCGGTTGCGGCAATTGTATGTTTAGTATCTATGTTAAAATGAATCTTGCATCCGATGGGATTCTTAGCTGAAAAGAATGCGTTAAGAACAACTGCGTTCTTAGACAGCAAGGTCACGAGAGTGCTGTCGCTGATAACGCTTTCAGCTGAGGCGAAATTTGTAAGCCCGCTTCTGACTAAGCCTTCGACATTCTGTGTATACTCCCAGTAATACGCACGTGCTCTCTCGAGTACACGTCCGCTGTCAAAAATAATGGGCAAGGCACCTTGCATGTAATTAAAAAGATTTTCCTTGTTTTCATAAAGAAATGAATAGTATTTATCAGGACAGAGGAGTCTGCCCTGTTCCAAAAGGGCTTCTCTTTCACGGTTTAGAGTTTCGTAAGTTTTTGGCGAGTCGGTTTCGTCAGAATTAAGTTTTTTGCTGATGAAGTCGATAATTCTTTTTTTAGCATTTTCTGAACAAATCAGTTCCGTTGAGGGAACAATTGAAAATTCGTCGATGTTATCTATTCTGCGTTGGTCAAGAACGTCGAAGTGCCCGATAAGATCAACTTCGTCACCGAAAAAGTCGATTCGGCACGGATACATTTCTCCGGCAGTAAACACGTCAAGAATGCCACCTCTTACAGAGAACTGCCCCGCACCTTCTACCAGGTCTGCACGTCTGTAACCCATTGCAGTGAGCTTGTCTGCAACTTCTTTTAGCTGTAATACACTGCCGCGTTTTATTGAAATGCTGTTTTCTTTAAGCACTTCCAGCGGTATCGTGTACTGCATAAGAGCATCGGGAACGGTGATGACCGCATCGTAGTCATTGGCAGCGATTCTGCTGAGTGCGTCAAGCCTTTCCTGCTCCCACTCTTTAGAGTAGGTTTCAACAGTGTTAAAAACCATGTCTCTTGCTGTATAAATAAGTACCCTTTCGTAGTACGGTGACAGAGTTGTTTTTAGGCTGTGAGCTGATTTTTCATCGGGGACGATGAATAAGGGCTTGCGGTTGAGTTTATCTGTCAGTGCAGCGCAAAATGGCGCTCTTGCTCCATCGCAAACTCCCGTAACCAAAGCGGTTGCTTTTTCTTTTCCAAGAAACTCAACTGTGGTTCTGAAATTTCGGTCTAAATCAAAAATTTGCTTTAAAATCTCCATAAAAGTTGCATAAACCTCTTTATCGGGTGAATCTTTAACTGCGTCTGAGGAAGATTTAACGGTTGAACAGATTCATAGCTTTGTCCATTTCTCCGTCAATTATAAGCTCTAAGGCACTGTTGACTTTGTCAAAATTTGCGCTGAGAGCTTCAAGCTCAGATTTTGTAAACTTTGAAAGAACCCAATCCGCCATGTCGTAATTAGGGTTTGGCTTAACGCCGACACCGAGCTTAATTCTGGGGAACGCAGTGCTGCCGATGGAGGCAGAAATGGATTTGAGTCCGTTGTGCCCTCCGTGGCTCCCTTGGCGTTTTATTCTCATTACTCCGCAATTGAAAGAAACATCATCAGAAATTACAATAATTTTTTCGGGAGGAATTTTATAAAATGCTGCACCTTGGGAGACGGCGTTCCCGCTGAGGTTCATAAAGGTCTGCGGTTTCATAAACAGAACGTTTTTTCCGTTTATTTCAACCTGTGCGGTAAGTGCGGAATACTTAAGCCGTTCAGCCGCTTTATTTCTTTTACCAAGGATATAATCTACGGCAAGAAAACCGGCATTGTGCCGTGTGTTTTCGTATTCCCTACCCGGATTGCCAAGCCCCATGACGAGGTATTCAACACCGTTCTTTTTCTTTCCAAAACCAAACAAACCCAAAGCTCAAACCTCCACTTGAGTATAATTAATAAAAAGGCACTGTTTTCTATGAACTTATCTGTTTATGTTACTACTTTCAGTAAATTTTGTCAATACATAGTAGCTGAAATAAGCTTTTGGTTTCATAAAAGTTGTGTTTCGGACATGCAAATGTAAAAAAGGACAAAAAATGTGGAATTTAAACCCAAAAAATCTGCTATTTTTTTGAAATAAAGTTTAATAAACGATTGATTTAGAAAATCTTTTGTGTTATACTTTGAAGGTATGTGTGACGTAAAAAATTTTTTGAAATATTGGGAGGCAAAATCTATGGCAAAAAAATACGTTTATGCTTTTTCCGAGGGTAACGGCTCTATGAGAGAGATCCTCGGCGGTAAGGGTGCGAACCTTGCTGAGATGACCATACTTGGCATGCCGGTCCCTCAGGGCTTTACGATTTCGACAGAGGCTTGTACTAAGTATTATGATGACGGCGAAGTTATCAGCGACGATCTCAAAGACGAGATTTTTTCCTATGTAACAAAGCTTGAAAAGATTACAGGTAAGAAGTTCGGCGACGTCAATAATCCCCTCTTGGTTTCCGTGCGTTCCGGTGCACGTGCTTCTATGCCCGGAATGATGGATACAATTTTGAACCTCGGTCTCAACGACGAAGTGGTTGAGGGTCTTGCTAATCTTACTTCTAATCCCCGTTTTGCTTATGACAGCTACCGCAGGTTTATTCAAATGTTCTCTGACGTAGTAATGGGTCTTTCTAAAAAGAACTTTGAGGAAATCATTGACAAGATCAAGGAAGAAAAAGGTATAAAGCTTGACTTGGATCTTACAACAGACGATATGAAGCGTCTTGTTAAGGAGTTCAAGGCTTATTATAAGGCAGAAAAAGGCGAGGATTTCCCCTCCGAACCTGTTGCTCAGATGATAGAGGCTGTAAAGGCGGTATTCCGTTCTTGGAATAACGACCGTGCAATTACCTACCGTCGTATGAACGACATCCCCTCTTCCTGGGGCACCGCAGTAAATGTTCAGTCCATGGTATTTGGTAACATGGGCGAGACCAGCGGTACAGGCGTTGCATTCACACGTGACCCCGCTACCGGCGAAAAGAAGCTTTACGGTGAGTTCTTAATGAATGCACAGGGCGAAGACGTTGTTGCAGGTATCAGAACTCCCCAGCCCATCAGCCACCTTGCACAAGTCATGCCCGAAGCGTACGACGCATTTGTAAAAATTGCGGACAAGCTTGAAAATCATTACAGAGATATGCAGGACATGGAGTTTACCATTGAAAAAGGTAAGCTTTACATGCTCCAGACCAGAAACGGTAAGAGAACGGCTGATGCAGCGCTCAAGATTGCCGTTGACCTCGTAGACGAAGGTATGATTACCATTGACGAGGCTATTTTGAAGGTTGATCCCAAACAGCTTGACGCTCTTCTCCACCCTCAGTTTGATGCAAAAGCTCTTAAAGCTGCAACAGAGGACGGTAAGGGTATTGCGGCTTCTCCCGGAGCTGCATGCGGTAAGGTTTACTTTACGGCAGAAGAATCTACAGTAGCTCATAATGAACGTGGCGAAAAGGTAGTTCTTGTACGTCTTGAAACCTCTCCCGAAGACATTGAAGGTATGATTGCCGCCGAAGGTATTCTTACTGTAAGAGGCGGTGCTACTTCCCACGCAGCGGTTGTTGCAAGAGGTATGGGTAAGTGCTGTGTTGCAGGTTGCAGTGCTATTACAATGCACGCAGACGAAAAGTACTTTGAAATTAACGGTAAGACTGTTAAGGAAGGCGACTACATCTCCATCGACGGTTCCACCGGTAAAGTTTATGTTGGCATTATTAAAACCACAGACGCTTCCATCACAGGTCCTTTCGAGAGATTTATGAAGTGGGCAGATGAAAGAAGAGTTCTTAAGGTTAGAACAAATGCAGACTCTCCCAAGGACGCTGCACAGGCTGTTAAGTTTGGTGCAGAGGGCGTTGGCCTTTGCAGAACTGAGCATATGTTCTTTGAAGCTGACAGGATCGCCGCTGTACGTGAAATGATCGTTTCCGAAACTACCGAACAGCGCCGTAAAGCACTTTCGAAGATTCTTCCTATGCAGAGAAGCGACTTTGAGGGCATCTTCCGTGCAATGAACGGACTCCCTGTAACCATTCGTTTCCTTGATCCCCCTCTTCACGAGTTCCTTCCCACAGCTAAGGCTGACATCGAAGCTCTCGCTAAGGAAATGGGCATTTCTTACGATAGCCTTAACGCAAAGGTTGAGTCTCTCCATGAGATGAACCCCATGCTCGGCCACAGAGGTTGCCGTCTTGCAATTTCTTATCCTGAAATTGCAGAGATGCAGACAACAGCTGTTATCGAAGCGGCTATTAACGTTACTAAGGAAGGTCTTTCCATCGTTCCCGAAATTATGATTCCCCTTGTAGGTGAGGTTAAGGAACTTGCGTTTGTCAAGAAGACCGTTGTTAACACCGCTGATAGAATCATTGCAGATTCCGGCATTAAGCTTGAATACAAGGTCGGAACCATGATCGAGATTCCCCGTGCTGCAGTTACAGCAGACGAGATTGCCAAGGAAGCAGAGTTCTTCTCCTTCGGTACAAACGACCTTACACAGATGACTTTTGGTTTCTCCAGAGACGATGCGGGTAAGTTCCTCGAACATTACTATAAGCAGAAGGTATTCGAAAGCGATCCCTTCGCACGCCTTGACCAAAACGGCGTAGGTAAGCTCGTAAAGATGGCAGCAGAGCTTGGTAGAAGCACACGCCCCGACATTAAACTCGGCATCTGCGGCGAACACGGCGGAGATCCTTCTTCCGTTGAGTTCTGCCATAGCGTAGGCTTGAACTATGTATCCTGCTCTCCCTTCCGTGTTCCGATAGCACGCTTGGCTGCCGCGCAGGCTGCAATTCGCTCGAAGTAATTAGGTTAACTGTTTTAGGGTAGATGAAAATTTCTGCTCAAGCACAAATTAAATAACCACACAGACCTTGAAGAAGAAATTCTTTGAGGTCTGTTTCTTTCTTCATAATTGGCCAAAAATCTTGAATATACGGGCATTTTTGATAATAAAATCAGAGTTTAATTCTCATTGTGGTTTTAACCGTGAGAATATAATTTTTTCCCCATGCGATAAAATGACGTTACCAGCCAACAAAACTGCGAAAAGACAAACCGCCTTATAACTTGGTGGGCGAAACAAAAATTACGACCTTGTAGAAGAAATTCTATGAGGCCGTTTTTTATGTTTAAAACTATGCAAAATGGTGTTCAAAAAGGAATTTAAGAGTTAAATACCCAAAAAAGTGAGTTTTCGTGGTTATGCCCGAAAATAAAACAAAATTATCCCCACCGAATAAATCGGTGGGGATTTTTTGATTTAGTATTTGATTTTTCTTTAAGCCCCTGCCCTCTCGGAAACATCTTGAGGCATAAATCAACTAAGCGCCTTTAACTGCGAGCTTGAGTCTAAGGTAATCAAAGGTATTAAGAGTGCCGTTACCGTCAAAGTCCGCAGCCAAATTCTGCAACTCGCCAAGCTCTGAGAAGCCTCTGAGTTTGTTCTTAAGGCTAGCACAGTCGGTAGAACTTAGAATACTGTCACTATCAATGTCACCAATTACTGCGACAGTCAATTCCTCGGTTCCGTCGAAGGAAGTTACCTTATAACCGGTAGCCATTTTTTGTGTAAGGCTAAGCACTGTGTCATCTTTGCAGACCCAAACGTCGAAAATAAACTGATCGGAAAAGCTTTCAACGTCGGTGTTTGCAGCGACACGGTAAACGGTTGTTTCATTTTCGGAGTAATCGGAATCTTCTGAGAGAACGATGCCGTATTTTGTAACAGCGTTGTATTCGGTAAGAACGGGGTACGTTTCCTTAGCTGTGTACTGATAGTAGTAGGTGTCACCCGCAGCGGAATTGATGGTGTTTCTGAGCGTGCCGTTGGTGAGCTGAGCGGAGGTAAAGGTTTTATAGGATGCTGTTGACTGGGAACCGTTAACCTCGTAAGTAGCACCGCTCACTGCAAGCGCATGGTTATTTGACATGTAATCGGCAGAAGCGCCCGTTGAGTTATTGTTGTAGTAAAGCTGATAAGGTGTAGCGTAATCACCGATGCCAGTAACAGTACCTGCGGAATAGCAATGTTTAAGAACCATTTCCTTACTGTTAACGTATGAAACAATTCCGGAAGGTCTATGGGGAACTGTGTTGGAAGTGTTTGTACTGGTTATATTACCGACGTTGTAGCATCTGACAATGCTGTTGCCTGCATTGCCTAACATGTAACCTATTATGCCCGCTGCACCCTTCGTGCCGTATGTAGAACCGCAATCAAAGGTGGAAATGTCGCCGGTGTTGCCGCAATCGGAAATGGTGTAATTGTAACCGGAAGCGGGTTTTACAGTTGAGATTCTCGCAACGATGCCACCTGCACCGGTAGTGGCTTCAACATCGCCGTGGTTATAGCATTCTCTTATTGTCAAGGCAGTGATTGTGTCTACGGTTGTAGAATCTTCAGCGGTATAAGTTGCGGAACCGACACCGTAGATACCACCGGCAAAGAAGTTAACGGGAGTGCCGGAGTAAGCTATTCGGCCATAGTTGGAACAACCTGCGATGGTAACTATACCTGCGCTGTAAGCTATTATTCCCGCGGCACGAGAACCTGAGGAAATAATTTCACCGTAGTTGTCACAGTTCGTAATGTAACAGATGTGTTTGGTTGTAGCTTGATTCAAACCGAAACGTCCAACAAAACCGGCAGAATTGTTATCGCTGTTAACTGAACCGTTATTGATACAGCCGTCCAAGTAAAGAGTCGTGCCTTCGATGTAACCGATAAAACCGCCTGATGAACCGTTGCCGGAGATGCTTCCGTTATTGATACAGTTTATAGCTATAACAGAAGAACCGTTTATTCCGTAACCGAGCAGTGCTCCTGAACGGTTACCGCCACTGACGTTAGCGTTAACTATTACCTTTTCAAATCTTGCGTTTCCTGTGGTAGTAATCGCAACAGCGCCGTTGTCAGTATCGGCATTACCAACTACTTCGCCCTTTACATTAAGGTTCCTAACTGTACCGCTCAAATCGGTAAACAAGGGCACGCTTGTGGTAACGGTATGTCCTCTGCCATCGAGAATGCCTTTGAACTTTTGGGTATAAGTTGTATCTATTGTGATGTCGTTAGCGAGGTAGTACGATCCGGTTGCTGTCATTGCAGCAAATTCAGATGCATTGTTAATAGCTTGGGATGTACTGTTAATAGTTTTTAAACGCTTTGCTATAAGAGCATCAAATGCTGTCTGTTGTTCTGCAGTAAGATAACCGATTGTGTAGGTTACGGAAGTGAAGGAATCAGTTATCATGGTAGCTGTGCTTGTGGGAAGGAAATTGTAAGAACCGGCACGACAGCTTGTGGTTCCGTCCTCAGCTACAACCGTTCCGTCGTCAGTGGAATCGAGATGAACAGCGCAGAACGCACTACCGGCGGTTGTAGAAGTCCTAAAATTGATGTAAAGATTGGTGAAACCACTGTTGCCAAAGCCGAAGCTGGAAGAAGTGTTGTTAGCTGAGCCATCGGAGGAGTTGTAGTAATCGTAACGTCTGACAGCGACGCCTTCATCGGTATAACCGATACTGCGTGCGGTTCTGTCGATGGGGAGAACAAGCTCGGGAGCGATGCTGCCTGCTTTGTCGTAAGAGATGATACTAGCGAAGCGGTCTTTGTGGTAAGTAACTTTAGTACCGTCTTCGTTGAGGGTAACGAGGTAAGCTGATTTACCGGCAGAAATTACGTCTTTGTTAAGGTAAGCTGCACCGGAAATGATGGGGCAGTAAGCCACAGCACCGGAGGGAACAACAGATTCGCCTTCCGTGTAAGCCATTTTCATCTGACTGCTGGCCTTAGCGGGATCAAAGGCCTTGCTTGTAGCTTCATCAGTGCTGTTGTAATAGTAGATATAAAAATCAGAAAGATCAACGGGAACGCCGGAAACGTTGATTATTTCAATTCCTTCGTAAAGGTCGCTGCCAGGGCCGTTTTTTATAGCTTCGGTAATGTAGAGAGGAGTACCGAAGAAAAGCGTAACTCTCTCAACGGGACTGTATTCACCGCCAAGCTTGGAACAGAATTTGATAACTGCATCCTCTGTCACGGTAATAACGCCGGGATAAAGCTTTCTCGTAAGAGAGGTGCGAGGGTCTGTGTTATCATCTGTGTAATAAATTTCGCCGGTGCCGGAAAGTGTAACATTCTGAGTACCGCTGTAAATGCCCGTGGAATGTGAGCATTGCGGAGCAAATGTATCTGCAACCTTGTACACCCCGATAACGGGAATGTGGTCTGAAACAGCTCTAATTTCTCTCGATTGTTTACAAACGGTGTAGGAAATGGGAGTTAGATTTTCTGAAGTGTAGAAAAGGTGATCAATGGGTGCATTGGGCGCTTTGTACGCATCAGGATTATTTATGTCAGACATGGTGTACTCGTATTTAACGAAATCGCTGTTGGCGTAGATGGTATCCTCAAATCTTGTGCTCAGCAATTTATATGATTGGTCATTGAGACGCATGTTGAAGTCGCCCGTGAATACTGTAGGAATGATTCCGAATACAGCGTAAACCTTATCCATTATTTCAAAGGCTTGATTTGCGTTTCCGATGCGGTCTTCCACGGCGTCTGCTGAGGTATAACTGTCCGCATAAGAGTCTAATCTCAAAGCAAAGTGGGTGTTGAGAGCGAGAACATATCCACCGGTCTGCTTGTCTTTTAGAACCGCCCAACTAAGTCCCTTTGTTCCTTCGTACGACGCTTTTTGTGAAGCTGTCATACCTATAACATTGTAGCTGTCATTGAAGAGAAGAGCACCGTGCGCTATGTTGTTGTTGGATGCAGCGTTTTCAACCAGTGTAAAGCGTGTAGTGCTGTAAAGAATCGGAACCATCGTTGTAACGTTAGCGACAGTTGTGTCGGTCCTGTAGTCATCAACAACTGCATACCCTGCATCTGCGGCGATGACGCTTGTTATGGTAGTACGGTTTGTAGAGGAACGCTCTTGGAATCCTACAATGTCAGGACGGAATCCGGAAACGACATTATACATGTGAGTAGCTCTCGTCATACCATCTCCGAAAACATCCAGAGTTTGATCACTGAAGAGGCTGTTTAAGCTCATTACTTTGAGCTGCGTGCCGTAGTCTTCGGAAACAGGAAGCTTGTAAGTAATATCTTCCTTGGTTATGTTAGCAGGCGCTTTACCTGTGCCGACATATACCATAAAGTCATCAATGTACGCTTTAGTGCCTCTGGAGGTCTTAAGTGCTATGGCTTGAGCGTAGGCGAGCGAAGAAGAGAAAAGCTCTTTGTTCTGTACGGTAGTGGACATTTTAACATCATTGATGTAGACCGTGGAACCGCCGTCAAGGTCAACGGCGATTCTTATTGTAACATCTTTTCCAACCATGGGATAACCTGTGTTAGAGGAAGCGTTAGCAGAAGCAGATTGCACGCCGAATAGCTTGTAGGAGACAGAGCTTGTGCCGGTAGATTTGAGATAGTATCCACTGGAAGAACTTTCATAATCGTACCAGTTGCCTGAGCATCTAACTTGATTATTGCCGTATCCGCCAATACGCAGATGAACAGAGTTGTAGCTCTTATAGCCGTTGTAATTGTGAATAACAGCGTTGTATCTCGTGTAAGAGTCAGCTTCTACATATTTAAGTTTGTAAGTAATTGTGTAGTCACTTTTACTCACTTCACTCATTGCAGTATTGTCAAGAATCGTAACGTAGGAATCTCCCGTTGCCCCTCCTGCAATCGAATCACATAATAATTTACCGTCGCTTATTGAGTAATTTACTTTGTTGGTTCGGAGTTCATTAGAAACCGTCCAACCTAATGTAGACAAAACAGAGGATTTATTGGTATTATTAGCGTAATTAAAATCCTCGTAGTAGATCACCGTTCCGTCTTCAAGCTTAGGTGCGGCTGTAACGGTTAGCTCTATCGCTCTTGCAGGAAAAATTCCCAAAACCAAAACCACGGAAAGCAAGAGTGCTAAAACTTGTTTACGATTCGTTTTCATACTTTCCCACCTTTCATAACACATATATGTCTATTATAACTTGAATTCTTGAATGTTTCAATACTTTTTTTTTGCTCATTTTACAAGTTTTACATTTAAAAATCAAAAAAATATATAGTTTGTCAAGTTTTTATTTGAAAACAGCGGTTACAAAAACCTTTTTTTAAAAACTATACTTGATTGACTCATAAAAGTATGCTATACTGCTAATAAGTAATTGTCAGATAACGCAATCGCTTTGCTTTTGCGGATAAAAATTTATTATTTAAGGAGTTACACCATGGACATCTTGAAGAAAATTTTTCCGTTCTCTTTCAAGGCTAAGGAGCTTGTTCCCTTTATCATCACAATTGTCATTTATTTGGTAATCGATCTTGTTTGCGGGTTTGCAATAGGTCTTCTTTCCCACATTCCTGTTGTTAACATTTTAACGGGCATCTTAGGCACACTTCTCGGTCTTTACGGTCTTATCGGTATCGTTCTTTCCATCCTCGTATTTCTCAAAGTTGTTAAATAATTTTATTTGATTAAAACAAAAAGGAAAACTCATTTTATCGAGTTTTCCTTTTTCTTTTTTGTTTAAACCGGGTTTGATAGCTTTCTTAAAACTAAGCTTGTGAGCTAAATGCGTTTACGTTTTTTTATTGCCGTAAAGAACGTAATCACAAGGTACACAATGAGGTTTACGAAAATTACAGCTGTGCTGAGTGGCATATTATCGTAAAGACAGCTTAAAACAAAACCTACAATAAAAGCAAACAGCGAGATCCCTACCGAACAGCAAACAGCGGTTTTGTACCGCTTTGCAAGCTTCAAAGACGACACCACGGGAAAAACGGTCAGGCTTGAGATTAGCAGCGTACCAATCAGTTTCATGCCGATTACTACGGTTATCGCTGTGAGCAGTGCCAAAATCAGATTGTAAAGCTCTACCTTTGCTCCGGCAGCTTTTGCAAAATCTTCATCAAAGGTAACAGCAAAGATTTTGTTATAAAACAGCGCATAAACTATTATGACAGTAACAGTCATTACGATACAAAGCGGCAGATCACTGTCTTTTATTGCGTAGATACTTCCGAACATGTAATCGTTAAGATTTTGATTAAAACCGCCCGAAACTCTTGAAATGAAAATACCTAACGCTAAAAATGAACCGGAAACCATTGCAATGGCGGCATCACCGTTAATTTTGCTGTTCCTGCTGATTCTAAGCAAAAGGAAGGCTACGATGAGCACGCATATAAGAGCAAATTCGAGGGGGGCAAAATTGAACACCATAGCAACAGCAAGTGTTCCAAAGCTGACGTGGGAAAGTCCGTCGCCGAGCATTGAGTACTTTTTAAGCACCAATTCAACTCCTAAAAGTGCAGTACAGACAGCGATGAGGATTCCGACTATAAAGGCGTAAACGACAAATTCAAAGGAAAACAGTTCAATAAGTTTGTCAATCATCTTCTTTGCCCTCCTTTTTTGCCTCTATAAATCGGCGGTAGATTTCACTGTTAACATAGTCATCCGTTGAGCCGAAGAAGGACTTACTGTGATTGAGATGTAAAATTTTGTTGCTGTATTTGACGGCTTCTTCAATGTCGTGAGAAACCATCATCACGCTTAGTCCGTGGTCTTTGTTCAAGTGCGAGAGAAGCTTGTAAAAATCGGCTGTGGCTATAGGGTCAAGACTTGCTACGGGTTCATCGAAGATTACAAGCTTTTTTGCTGCACAAAACGCGCGAGCCAAAAGAGTCCGTTGTTGTAGCCCTCCCGAAAGCTCAACAAAGGGTTTATTTTTGATTCTTTCTATTTGAAGCATTCGCATACTGTCGTCTGCTCTGCATTTTTGGTCCTTTGTGTAAAAAGGGAAAAGAAAGCTTTTGCCCACGAAGCCCGAGAGGACAACTTCTTTGACCGAAGCGGGAAAACTTTGATGTTTATTAATTCTTTGAGGTAAGTACCCTATTTCGCCTTTTTTGAGTTCACACATTTGGATCGTGCCGTTCATAAGCGGAACAAGTCCGAGAACAGCGTTCATCAAAGTTGTTTTGCCCGTGCCGTTTTCTCCAACGATGCACAGAAGATCGCCCTCACAAAGCTCGAAATTCACGTTTTCAACAACTGCCTTGCCGTCAAATCCTACGGCTATGTTTTCGCATCTGAGTAAAGTTTGCATCAGCTCACCGCCTTACGGAGATTTTCAACGTTTTGACTCATAATGTCCGCATACGTCTTCCCTGCTTCAAAATCGTCTTTGGAAAGATTGTGCACAGAGTGAAGAAGCAGAGCCTCGGCTCCTGTTTCGTTAATTACCGTGTCTTTTAGACTTGCAGAAGAGAGTTCTTCGTAAAAAACGTAAGTAATTTCATTTTCTTTGATCTTTTTTATTAATTCAGCTACCGCAGAAATGCTTTCGTTCTCCTGTTCACCGCAAGAGTTAAAAGGTGCAACATAATCAAAACCGTACTCTTCCGTCAAATAAAGAAATGCGAATTTACCCGTAAAGTAAAGAGTTTTCCTTTTTGCATTGGCTGAAATTTCCCTCAAACGCAAATCTAAAGTTTCAAGCTTGGAACGGTATGCCACGAAGTTTTCTTTGTAATACGCCTCGTTTTCGGCATCGAGAGCAACGATCACATTGTAGATGCGTTCAAGCATTTTTATTGCATTAACAGGACTTGTCCAAATGTGAGCATCGTATTCGCCATGGCTGTGGTCGTGATAGTGAGAATCGTCAAGGTCATGGTTGTGATGGGCTTTCAGCTCTATTCCGTTTGAGAGTTCTACAATCGTTACCTTTTCCCAATCAATGCTGTATTTTATTGAAGAAACCCATGGTTCCATGTTATCGCCTGTGTAAAGGAATAGGTCGCATTTATTGATTTTTAGCATGTCGGAATTGGTCAGCTCGTAATCGTGGCTTTCGGTTCCGGGCTGTAATAAAAGACTTACTTCCCCTTTGTCGCCGATAATTTGCCGTGCAAAATCGTACTGAGGAAAAAGAGTTGCAACTACCTTAATACCTTTATCGACTTCCTCTGTTTTCCTATCGCAAGCAGAAGAACAAAACAGGAAAATGAAGGTCAGAAATAAAACTGCAGCTTTTTTTAAATTAACCATTTTGTTTCATTTCTCCTTTCTACACTCTTTGCAAATTCCGTAGAAGACGGTTTTTGCGTTATCAAGAACAAATTGGTGATCTCTGTCAAAATGATTCTTTATCCCGTTAAGCATTTCACACTTTACGTGTAAAACTGTATTACATTCAGCACAAACAAAATGGTAACAGTTGTCTTCGCAATCGTTGCAGATTTGATAGCATGCGCTTTTGCCTTTGCCCAAAATGTACTTTCTTATTTCTCCGTTTTCTACAAACTGCTCTAATCTGCGGTAAACCGTCGCTCTGGAGATTCCTTTTTCCCTCAAAGCGAAGCAGATGTCATCTGCTGTGAAATGGTTTAATGGATTTTCTTTAAAAAAGTTTAAGATTATCTCAGACTGTTTTGTAGTGTATTTTGAAACTCTATGCATTTATTCAGTCTCCGGTTAAAATGATACTAAGTCTTAATTTCAAATTATTGTAACACTAAATCTCGTTCCTGTCAACCGTATTTGTGTCAGAAAATTAAGTTGAGAAAAATTAATTAACTCAAAAAGTGACTTCAAATTTTACCTTAATGCATTTATGAGCACCAAAGTGGACAAACTTATTTTGTAACCGCTTTAGGGAGGATTTTATGTATAACAAAGTTGAGATTTGCGGTATTAACACGGCAAAGCTTAAAGTGTTGAGCGAGGACGAAAAAATGGAGCTTTTGACAAAGTCAAGAGCGGGAGATCAAGAGGCGAGAGACAAGCTTATAATGGGAAATTTGAGACTTGTTCTGAGCGTGTTGCAATCATTTTCAAACCGAGGAGAAAATCCCGATGACTTATTCCAGGTAGGAACCGTTGGATTGCTCAAAGCGATTCGGGGATACAATCCTGAGTTTGGTACAAAGTTTTCTACGTATGCTGTACCTCTGATTGCGGGAGAACTGAAAAGATACTTGCGTGATTCGGGTTCGATACGGGTTTCAAGGTCCTTGCGTGATGTAGCATACAAAGCTTTGCAGGCTAAGGAACGGCTTTCCGCAAAGCTTCAACGTGAACCGACAGTCGAGGAGTTGGCAAAGGAAACGGGACTTCCAAGCGATGAAATTGTTGCAGCACTTGATGCCATAGTTGAACCTGTTTCTCTTTATGAACCTATTTACTCGGACGGAGGGGATTCTGTTTATGTTCTTGATCAGATA
The DNA here is from genome assembly GCA_017531625.1 of Clostridia bacterium. Lineage (GTDB taxonomy): Bacteria > Bacillota > Clostridia > Oscillospirales > CAG-382 > SIG636. Next base: position 35,397 of record JAFXKQ010000115.1, read on the forward strand.
AAGGACACGAAAAACACGGACGAGAATTGGACAACCAGCATAGCAATTTCTGAAGCCATTGAAAAGCTAAACAAACGTGAACAAAAAATTCTTGCGTTGAGGTTCTTTAAAGGCAGGACGCAAACGGAGGTTGCTTCGGAAATCGGCATTTCGCAAGCGCAAGTCAGCAGAATAGAAAAAGGAGCACTTGATAAAATAAGGCGCAGATTGTGATTTTTGTAAAAACAAAGTGCTTCTTTCAAATTAATCCAAACTGAAAAAACGGTAACCCGAAAGTTACCGTTTTTTTGCTCTATTTACTTTTTAAAGCTCTTAGTAAGTAAGGTTCGACAGCGTTAGCCATGGACATAAATCCCAAGTCGTTGGGATGGACCCCGTCAACAGTACAGCAATCCCTCTCGCTCTTTTTATAAATGGTTTCACCGTCAATGAAAAAGACATTCTCGTCACCGTTGTCGAGTGCTTCTTTGTAAGTGTTAAAAATCACTTCTCGCCGTTGCCTGCTCACTTCCCTTTCTTCAGGTGTGGAGTAGTTCATTCTTGAAAGGAACAAAACGGGAATCTTCGGATGTCTGCTCCTTATTATTTTGAAAAACGGAGCATGTGTTTTCTTTAAATGCTCAACGCTCGGGGAATTATGTCGTAATCATAAACAAAGGCCGCAAGGTCGATGGAAGCGATGTATTCTGCCATTTCCGGCTCGCCGACTGCAGAACCGGAAAATCCTAAGTTTCTTATGTCGCAATCAATTCTTCTTGAAATGATGCCGTCGTATGAAGTGCCGGAACGGGAAGCACAACCGCCCTGCGTAATAGAGGAGCCGTAAAAAGCTACCGTACCGAAAGTATAAGGCTCAGGCTCAAACAGTTTTGCCTCTTTATCAATTCCGACAAGTATCTCAGTAATCCCGTTGTAAAGCGGCAAAGTAAGCGTTATGTCATAAAACTTGCCGTCGATTGAATCAGAAGGAACAAGGTATGCACCGTCCTCGTAAACTGTTTGCCCAACCGTAACGGGACTGCACATCTTGACGAGTCTCGAATCAGAACCCTTTCCAACGTAAATGTCAACGCCGGAAGAGCCGGAAAGCGGCATGTGCCTCATGTAAAAACCGCTTCTCAGTGTAACCTTGACCGCAACGTAAGGAGAGTCCGTTCTAAAGCGGATTCTTGCCCCCGCTGTGTGATAAGCAAGTTGCTTTATTCCCTCAGACATTTTGCTGAGTTTATCCTCGGGAAAACGGCAGAAGACACCGTTTTCTCCCTTGTGGTGCAACCCGTAAACCTTGGCAGGTTCTTTGATTGCATCTAAAAAACGAATGTTGGGAAAACGTTTAAGCAAAGCCTCAGAGGGCTTGAAATTTTTATCAATTTCTTCAATTCGTTTCATAAAACTTTAAGCTCTTTCTTTAACAAATCTGAGGTATGGATTGTTTTCCTTTTCTTCGGAGAGGGTCGTACATTTTTCATGCCCGGGATATACGGCATAGTCCACCGGCATACTGTTGAGCAGTTTTAAAGAAGCAAACATTTTTTCGTTGTTACCGCCAAGTAAATCTGTTCTCCCGATTCCACCTTTAAAAAGGGTGTCACCCGTAAACAGCAAATCACCGAACAAATAACAAACCGAACCTTCAGTGTGTCCGGGTGTATGGATAACCTCAAAATCGTAACCGCAAAGCGTGACATTTCTGTCTTTATCCGTGAAAAGAACGTCAGCCGGCGGAAAAGGTCGTGGATCGTTACCGATCATGCTGGAATACAAATCCCGTTCGGTGAGGTATTTTGCGTCTGCTTCGTGAATCGCAACGACGGTTTTCGAAGTTCGTACCTCTTGAAGCGCTAAGATGTGATCAAAATGACCGTGAGTCAAAAGAATCAAATCAGGCGTTGCGTCCATTTCCAAAAGCGTACTTTTTATAATAAAAGGATCATCACCCGGATCTATGACAACTGCCCCGTGCAGACCGTCGCGTTTTAAAATGTAGCAGTTGGTATCAAGGTTTCCTACTTTTACACAGCTAAGATTGTAATCCATAATATCACCTTTTTGAGCTCTAGGTCAATCCTCGTCTGCAGAGCAGATGTACTCGTGGAGTGCAAAGACGTCTTCGGAGATTCTGTTCATAAAATACTGTGTGTTATATCCAATGTAATCCGTGAGAATTATTAACAAATAAGGTCTGTCCTCATAGAATACAATAGCAGCATCATTGGATGCAGAGATGTCCATGCCGTACTTATGAGCAACCTCGTAAAGTGCTTTTCCGTTAGAATCCTTGGGCAAACCGCCTTTTACAAACTTGTTTTCGTTTGCAACCTTTAAAAGACTGACGTACCACAAGTAATCCTCGTCGCCCGCTTTGTAACGTTCGTAAATCTCTTTCCAACACTCTGCGACTCCCACAGCGTTAAGCCAATTGCAGCCCTTGAAATAAAAGGTTGTTCCGTACCTGTCCTCAGCCCAATCGGTAAAGGAATCGTAAGAACGTACGTAAGAAAGTAACATATTATAAGCTGTGTTATCGCTGTGGTAAATGAGGTACTCAATGATTTCCTTAAGTGTGAGCTGGTCGCCGAAATTCTTTTCCTTGGGAATCTCTGAAGTGCCTCCACGCTTGTTTGCCTTTGTGTAAGTGTAAAGGTCATCATAGCTGAGCTGCCCGTTTTGGATCATTTCGAATACCGACATCATATACTCAGCCTTGATGAGACTCGCACCCGCAAAGAAACGGTCTTCATTGTAAGTGATACTAAGACCGGTCTCTAAGTCTACATAGTACATAGCACAAGCATAAGAAGCTTCATTCAGCCTTGAAAGAATCGGCGAGAGATACTCGTTGCTGATCCTGTTTGGCAATTCGATTCCTTTTGCGCCGGCAGTCACAGTAGCACTTGATAACGAAACTGTGAGCTTTGGGCTTTCGTTCAAATATTCTATGGGTTCGACTTCGTCCGTCGCATCTGTTATTTCACTGCTCTGAGCGCAGGAAACAAGACATAGTAACGCCATAAGTAAAGCCAAAAGCCTAAGACTTTTACGTTTAGAACACGTTACAGAAGTGTTGTTCATAATACCTCCCGTGGTCTGAAAGAATAAAAACTAAATTACACTCTGAGGAAGAGGTCCATAAGCTTATAACCCTCTTCAAGATAAACTCCACCTTCGAAACCGCTTTGTTCGTTGTAAACCTTAATGTTGCTTTCTCTCTTCTGGTAGCTCTTGTAGATAACAAACGGAACCGCATCAAGGGTATGAGTACGTGCTGAGATTGGAGTTGGATGGTCGGGAGCAAGAAGAATCTTGTACTTTTCTCCCATCTTATCAAGCTCGCTCATCATGTAACCCAGAATTTCTTTATCGATAAGCTCGATGGATTTTACTTTATTATCCGTTTCTCCTCTATGTCCGCATTCATCCGGAGCTTCTACGTGGATGTAAACCAAGTCTTTGCCGGACTTAAGCGCTTCAAGAGCGGCATCCGCCTTGCCTTTATAATTTGTTTCAATGGTACCCGTAGCACCTTCCACGAAAGGAGCGTCCATTCCTGCGCAAAGGCCGATTCCCTTAATGAGGTCAACAGCACACACAACGGAGGCATCAAGCCCTGTCATTTCCGTAAAGTTAGGGATAGCAGGCTTCTTTCCGGGAGACCAGAGCCAGAGGGAGTTAGCCTTTTTAAGACCTTTTGCCGCACGTTTAATGTTGAGCGGATGGTTATTAAGAAACTCAAAGCTGTCCTTCATAAGCTTAAGGAAGGGCTTGCTCAATTCCTTCTTAGGCAAGTATTCCTTGATTTTTTCGTCAAGGATGTCATGTGGCCTTGAAAAATCGTAAAAAGGCGGACAATCCTTCCAAATGAGGCAATGACGGTAACTTACCCCGGGGTAAAGCTTGTAAATGTCGTTCTCAAACTCTTTGTTCAAATCTTCAATCAAAATGCGCGCGTCTTCCGTGGAAATCTCATCAGAAGAATGGTCGAGCATTATTTTCTCTTCGTAAGGTTCGCCGTTATCGGAAAGCGCAACGAGGTTAGCGCGAATTGCGGTTTCGTCGTCGTTCATTTCAATACCCATGCTGACAGCTTCGAGAGGAGAGCGCCCCTTAGAATAAATCTCAGGGTTATACCCCATAAGGGCAAGGTTTGCGGTGTCGCTTTCAGGTGTCATACTTCTGGGAACGGTAAATGCACGTCCGTTAATGCCCATGGAAGCAATGTAGTTCATAAACGGTTTATCTGCAACAGTCATAGGAGTTTTTCCATCAAGCTCCTTGATGGGAAGGTCTGCCATTCCGTCGCCGACTAAAACGATGTATTTCATAGAGTTAAACCTCCTTTATCACATACAGATTATACCAGATAGAGCATTATACCATTATTTCTTCCGTTTTTCAATAATAAAACCTAAAAATTAAACAAATAATTGACAAACTCTTTTGCCGATAGTATAATTATCTAGCAGTATTATAGTATTTGGAAACGGTATGTGATTGTGATGGTTAATGAACGTAAATTCTTGACGGATTCGTATATTTGTGCTTTAAAGGGTACGGATGCGCCTTCCCCCGGGGAAGGTCTTGATTTTGCGTCAATTTTTGAAATGGCAGAAGCTCAGGATGTATGTTCAGCGCTTTATTTGGCTTGGAAGGAATCCGAGTTTGTGCCTGATGAAATAAAACAAAAACTTCAAAGCGCATACAACGATAACAAGCTTTTGCTTGAGCGCAACGATGAGGAACAAAGGAAGCTTTTTGCAAAGTTTGAAGAGGAGAAAGAAGAGTACCTCCCCCTCAAAGAGTCCTTGCTCAGACGTTACTACAGTGACGGTTCCATGCGAGGAAAAAGCGCCACGGACATAATGGTTTCCAAGGGGCTTAAACGTAAAGCACGGGAGATTGTTCTCGGACAGGGGTTTGTTTTCAAAGGTTCTGACAGCGGTGCTGACGTTTACGCTAAAGACGGAGACAGTGTTGTAAGAGTTTATAACGAGAATGAGTATGATGCGGTTTACACCCCTTCCCTTCTTTCAAAAGCTAAACAGATAAGGGAAATAAAAAAACGCAAGGCTCTTAATCACAGCGACTTTTATGTTTATCTCGTGTCTGACTTTGCACGCTGTCTTTCTGCAGGAGCTGTTTCTTTACGTTCACTTGCAGACGTTTGGGTGTTCCTCAACCGTTTTGGCGACAAGTTGGATAAAAAGCGTATTGCGGATTCTCTTGCGGAATTAAAACTGACTGTATGCGATAAAGAGCTTAAGAAAGCGATTTACAAGCTGTTTTATGACGGGGATGCCGAAGGAACTGCTCTAAAATTATTGGACTTTATCTTTGCAACAGATTTAAGCAAAAAAGAAGAAAAAACAAAACGTGATGAGTTGGTTTCACTTTTTTCTGTTCCCGACGGGAAATCGGAAAAAGAACCTATGAGCCAACAAGTTAAAGTTACAGCCGTTTTTACAGTTGTTCTTTTGGTTCTTCTTACTGTGCTGTTTTTCACGCTCTTTTTCCAGAAGCTCACAGAACCAAAGAACGAAAACTCACTCTCCCAGGGCACAGACAGCTTCTCGGAAGAAAGTTTTGTTTCTGAAAACGAAAACTCAGACGGTTCTCAGCGTTATTACGGAGAGCTTGCCGTTAAAGGCGGTTTGTACAAAGGCTACTTGATTGACGGCATTCCGGACGGGCCCGGTGAAATAAGTTACACAAACGGAGAAAGCTATGTAGGCGGCTTTTCTGAAGGTGTGTTTAACGGAGTCGGTACTTACTATTACCTCGACGGGTCATGCTTTGACGGAATTTGGCTTGAGGGGACAATTAACGGTGAGGGTACGCTTTATAATGCAGACGGCAGTCTCATCAGCGGTAATTTCATAGACGGAGTACCCAGTGGCGAATGCGTTTACAGCTATGCAAACGGCGAGATTTATGTCGGCGTACTTGTTGACGGCAAGCGCAACGGAATCGGGCGATTTAATTGGCTTAACGGTGATGTTTATGAGGGCAATTTCCTTAACGGCGACCGTCAGGGACAGGGTAAGTATACTTACAGCGACGGCTCCTACTATGAAGGTTCCTGGATAAATAACCGTGCTAACGGTTACGGTGTCTTTTCTGACGAAAGCGGAAAGCGCAGCGGTTTCTTTATTGAATGGTACCTTGAAGGCGAAGGTAAATACGAGTTTTCTAACGGTGATGTTTATGAAGGAAACTTTGTTCATAACCTTTTCTCCGATGACGAAGCCAAACTTACCTATTCCAACGGTGACGTTTACGTAGGTGCTTTTTCCGACGGTGTCATTAACGGTAAGGGTAAAATTACTTTTGCCAACGGTGACATAGTTGAGGGTACTTTCAAAAACGGAAAGCTTGAAGGCAAAGCAAAGTACTTTTATGCAGAACATAATTTTTGGCAGACGGTTACTTATAAAAACGGTTCACCTGCTTAAATTTTAACTTTACAGAGGAAGCATTGATGAAAGTGAAGAACTTTATCAAAGATTTCGTTAACAATAACAAACACATTTGGATAATGAGCTACTGGGTAATTCACTGTACTTGGTACTTGATTTTGCAAGAAATTACCATGGCACGTGATCCCTACCCAATCGTTTGTGACCTTGACAGAGCAATTCCGTTTTGTGAATGGTTTATCCTTCCCTACTGTGCATGGTTTGTGGACATCGTTGCAGTTTCTCTTTATCTTTTCTTCAAAAACAGAGAGGGATTTGTGAGACTTTACGTTTATCTGTTTACAGGAATGTTTGTTTGTATGCTCATTTGCACGGTGATTCCGATGTATTTTGACCGTACAGGGATGGAAATGTATCCCCGTGACAATTTCCTTACGGACATTGTTAAGCTTTTACAAGGGTTTGATGAACCCACAACGGTTATGCCCAGCATGCACGTTTATGTTGCAATCGGTCTTTGCGTTGCTACGCTAAGGGATAAAGTTCTCGGTTCGCTCAAGTTTGTTAAATTCTGTGCCGTTATTCTTTGCATTGGAATTTGCCTTTCAATCGTCTTTACAAAACAGCATTCCGTTCTTGACGGAATTGCGGCAGTTGCTTTAAGTGTGCCTGTTTATTTTCTCGCTTACGGATTAAAGTACAAAAAGCTTTTGAAGCTTGTTGAAAAGCCTTGTGTGATTGAGGTTTAACAGTGCTTTAATTTTTATCTTTTATAATCCTGTTGTCTGTTATGATCTTACATCATTATGTTCTTTTGGAGGTCCGTCTATGAAGAAAGTTTTATCATTATTTTTGGTAGTATTGCTTTTAGTCAGCCTTATCGCTTGTGACAGTAACGAAACAAACTCTTCAGATTCAAACGAATCTGTTACTAACGAATCAAGCTCTGTCGGTTCTGCATCAAACTCAGAAAGTTCAGCAGACAACGGCGTTACAGACGGCTCCCAGAGTTCTGATGACGAGGGATATGTAGACGAGGGCGAAATGAAAATACGTCTTTTTAAGGTGGGAAAATCAGACGCTTCGCTCATCAGAACAAAGGACTATGTTATCCTCATTGACAGCTCCAGCGATGACCACGGTCAGGAAATACTGGATTATTTAGCCGAAAAATCCATTACCTCCATTGATTATATGATTATAACTCATTTCGACAAGAGTGAAGTCGGCGGTGCAGACATCATTCTTAAAGGCACCGAGGTTAAGACCGTTGTTCAGCCCGCTTATACGAAGGACAGCACTCAGGCCAGAGAATACGTTGCGGCACTCGGCACTGTAGATTCTGAGGTCATTACTCTGAAGGAAGAAATGACTATAAACTGCAATGATGTAGAACTCACGCTTTATCCCGCACAGAAGAGTTATTATGCGGAGGATGATGACAACAATTTCTCCATTGCAGTAAACGTTATACACGGTGATAACAGCTTCCTCTTTGCCGGTGATGCCATGAGCGCTCGCATGAAAGAGCTGGTTGAATTTAACCAAGCGAAGGGTTTGGAGGCGTTCTCCTTTGTAAAGATGCCTTGTAACGGTGTTTATTGTGAAGGAACATACGGCATCAGCACCACCGAGTTTATTGAGGCAGTCGACCCGATTTACGCATCGATTTCCTGTTCCGAAAAGAATCCCGCAGAGGCAGCCGTTGTTGATGCACTTGCAGCTGTGGGAACCAAGGTTTTCTTTACCAAAGACGGTAACATTAAGATCACCAGCGATGGCGAAATGATTGAAATAGTTCAATAGCTTTTTGACTTATCCGTTATAAGCTTTTGTGAATAGCTTCCTCCGTTTGGGAAATAATAGCACTAACAATGGCTATTTTCTTGAACGGAGGATTTTTTTTGAACAGAAAAGAGCTTACAGTAACGTATTTGGAAAGCGCTGAAAAGAGAATTCTGAAAGCTATCGGCTTTGGTTCTTCGAGTGACGCAAGCCAGATTGATAAGTACTTTGCGGATAACGCTTTCATTTTTCGTCAAAGTATCGCCTTGTTACAAAAGGAAAAAAGATTCTTGAATTCAATCGAAAAAGAACGAGGCAACAATCTTGTCTTTTTAACTTTATGGAAGAATCTCAAAACAAATTCCTTTAACGTTTGCGAGGTTGAGCTAATCAAGTCGCTTTCTCCGCTTAATTTAAGTGTTAAAGAAACAGATATGCTGAAAAGCCTCGTTATAGTTTGTTGTATTATTGAGGCAGGACTTGTTTGTAAATTTAAAGCCCATAACAGCGACGGTTTTACGCGACTTAATGCTGTGGTTTCTGCATTAAAAGTGCTTGACGAGCTGGATTTTGAAGCTCTTTATCCAAAGGTTTCTACTGCGGTTTCGGTTATTGAAAAAAATGAACCCCTTTTTTCCGGAATGACTAAGGAAACAAAGTCTCAGTACCGAAAAGCCTTGCAAGATTATGCCAAGAAGAAAAAAATCAGCGAATTGGATGCTGCTCTTTTAGTCGCTGAAACAGCTGAACGGCAAGGAACTCTTATGGGAGAAGTTTTGGAGATAGATAAGCCTAAAAAGAGTGCAATTTATTGTTTGTTGACAGCATTTTTCTTTTTTCTGTTCTGCGGTTTGGCGTTTTGGCTTTGTGACAGAAGCCTCTTAATCGTTCTTTTGGCTGTCCCTCTTGGTTTTCTCGCTTTCTCGGTAAGTGATTTTTTGTTCTCTGTTTTTGGTGGCGTTACCAACTGCCCTGCTCTCAAATTAGATTCAGTTCCCGAAAACGGTCGTACTCTTACTGTCATCACAACACTTCTAACGGGAAAACAAAACGACCAAAGGCTTTTTGAAAACATTGAGCGTTTTTGTATTCTTAACGATAAAAAAGGTTTGCATTTCGGCTTGCTTTGTGATTTGCCCGATTCGGATAAGCGCTATAAGTCAAGCGACAAAGAAACCATTGCTTTTGCTGTTGAAAAAACCAGAGAGCTTAACGAAAAAACAGGTGGACGCTTTACTCTTTTTCTCAGAAAGCGTGACAAAAAACTTGAAGGCGGATACGGTGGTAAGGAGAGAAAAAGAGGTGCGGTTGAGTCGTTGATAAAACTGCTTTACCGTAAAGAAAACAAATTTTCGTTAATTGAAGGTGAAATTCCCGAAAACATCTCCTTTTTGCTTACTCTTGATTCCGACACCAGCTTGACAATGGACTCTGTAAGTGAGCTTGTTGGGGCTATGCTGCACCCGTTAAACAGACCGAAGATTAAGGACGGTAAGGTTGTAAAGGGCTACGGAATTCTTCAACCGGCGGTCAAAACTTCGCTTGAGAGTTCAGCTCACAGCCGTTTTTCTGCAATGATAAGCGCAGTTGGCGGAATAGATATTTACGAAAGCGCAGGTTTTGAACGTCATCAGCAAATTTTCGGTGAAGGTATTTTTTGCGGAAAAGGCATCATCGACGTAAAACTTTACGGCGAACTGCTTTGCGACCGTTTGCCGGAAAACAAGGTTTTAAGCCATGACATGCCCGAAGGAAACGTTTTAAGGACACGTTACGTAGGTGACGTTTCCTTTACGGATTCAACACCAAAGAATCTCATTGCGTACTACGACCGTCTGCACCGTTGGATTCGGGGCGATGTTCAGAATTTAGCGCTTCTTAAAGGCTACGGTCAGGGGTTACGGGGGGCTTGGAGAATTCTTGCCAACGTTTTACGCCATCTTGCTCCCGTACTCTCTTTGCTTACTTTCATTCTCTCCGCATTTTTTGTAAAAGGTAATAAAGGCATAGCAATTTGTCTTTTCGCGTTGTTGCCGTCGCTTTCACCGATTGTTTTTACCTTCTTTTCTCGTCCGCTTGGATTAAGATTCAGAATCAGACGTTTTTTCTCTGCTGTAACAAACGGGTTGATGCAAAGCTTTAAGAGTTCTGCTCACGAGGTTCTTACTCTGGTTTATAAATCTCACATTACCGTTGATGCTTTTTTACGAAGTTTGTACAGAATGGCAGTAGGCAAAAAATTACTGGTCTGGCAAACTGCCGCCGAGGTTGACCGTGTTACAAAAGAAAAAACGGTTTACTTCATTTATCGCTGTCTTTTGTCATCAATGATTGGGGCGGGTCTCTTCTTTTTCAGTAATCTTTGGATAAGCCGACTTTTAGGCATGGTTTGGTTTTTATTTCCTCTTTACGCCAAGTTTGTTTCCCTCCCCTTGCCCGCTGTAAAAGGTTTTTCCGACAAACAGAAGAAAAAACTTTGCGGCTACAGCGAAGCAATGTGGAGATTCTTCAAGGACAACACAAACGAAAAAACAGCACACTTGCCCCCTGATAATGTACAGATTTCTCCCGTTGAAGTTACGGCGATGCGTACTTCGCCGACAAACGTGGGACTTTATCTGACTTCTTGCCTGGCGGCAAGGGATTTTGGATTTATCAACACTTCCGAACTGAAAAAACGTGTGTCATGTTGCCTTGATACGGTAAAAAAACTTAAAAAATGGAACGGTCATCTCTACAACTGGTACTCGCTACCTGACCTTGAGTTGCTTGGAGGCGGTTATGTTTCCACTGTTGATAGCGGTAATTTCTGCGTTTGTCTCATTGCTCTGGCAGAAGGTCTTGAGGAATACGGACTTTACGAACTGGCGGATGAAGCGAGAACAATTTCACTTTCCGCAGACTTTACGTGCCTTTACAACACTAAGCGTGATTTGTTTTCGTTAGGGTTTGACACCCAGACAAATACACTTTCGAGCATTTGCTATGATCTTTATATGAGTGAAGCAAGAAGCGGTTCTTATTTTGCTCTTGCATTTGGTCAAGCACCTAAGGAACACATCAAAAAGCTACGCAGACCGATTTTTTCCCGTAATGGATACATTGGGATGGCAAGCTGGTCGGGGACGGCATTTGAGTATTTTATGCCTCAGCTGTTTTTGCCGCTTTATAAAAATTCTTTTGTAGATGAAAGCTTACGTTTTGCTTACAGTCAGCAAAAGCGATTTTCTTCAGACGGCCTTTTTGGTACCTCTGAAAGCGGTTACTACCGCTTTGATTCGGAAATGAATTACCAATACAAAGCACACGGAGTGAGTTCCCTCTCGATTATGAGACACGACGAAAACGAGATGGTCCTCTCGCCCTATTCTTTGTTTTTGTTTCTGTGTGTGGCGAAAAACGGTCCGCTAAGAGCTCTTGAGGCGTTTGAGAATAAAGGTGCTTACGGTGAATACGGTTTTTACGAGGCTGTGGATTTAAGTCCTTCACGTTCAAACGGTGCTGCAGTAATTCAAAGTTACATGGCTCACCATGTTGGAATGAGCATCCTCGCCTGTGCAAACGCTGTCTTTGATAACGCTTTTATAAAGCGTTTTATGCGCCATCCGAAAACCGGAGCACTTTACGAATTGTTCCAGGAGCAAATTCCAATCAATGCTACAATTTACTCTCCGCCTGAGAATCTCTCAAATCTTGATAAAAAACGTACTCCTTTTGTGGAAAGACTTACTTCTGTTACACCGCTATCCCCGGTTACGGCTATGCTTGGCCGTGGAAAATCCTCAATTACTGCGGGGAGCGGCGGACATGTCGCGTTTAAATACAATGGGGTTAATGTCAACGAAGCAATTTTCGACCGTTTTGACATTTCAAAAACCTTCGGTCTTTGTTTTTATGATGGTAACGGGCTTTACAGCGCAGCCTATTATGACGGTGGAGAAGGATGCTTTTCCTTTGAAAGCTCGGAGAGCTACGTGTCTCACATTTGTTCATCTGATAAATTTTCGGGTCGTGTGAAGTACGGTGTTTCCGACAACGGTTCTTTTGTAATCGAAAGTAAAGCGGAGAGCAAGAAAAGCTTTTCTCTTTTTTACAGCTTTGATGTTCAGTTGGCAGAAGATAAAGATTTTTACGCTCACAGTTCATTTTCAAGACTTTTTATTACAAGCTCTTTCTCAGAAGAAGAAAAAGCGTTGATTTACAGAAAAGGTTCCCGTGACGGAAAGAGTGCTTTGTATTTGGCGGTCGGCTTTTCGGATAAGAGAATCGATTTTGAGTTTGAAACGTCAAACGATTACTTTAACGCATTTTCTGTTTCAAAGCCTGCTGACCGTTTTGCGGAAATCTACCGAAACAAAACCGGAGTTTGCGTTAATCCGTGCTGTGTTATCAAAACCGTCCCTCTTGCGGGCGGCGAATCAAAGCTTATTCTTTCCTACGGAAAAAGCGAGAGTGAAGCTCTTGAAGCCCTTAATCGTACAAGGTTAAACAGTAAATTTAGCAGAGGGATAAGTCTAATAAGCGAAGGCGAGTCTAAGCTTTTGACGGCATTGCTCTACGGAAATTACAAAGGAGCTTCATTTGATAATGTGTCGGTACGTGATCTCTGGCGTTTTGGAATTTCCGGAGACGTTCCATTAATTACAGTGGCTGTCAGGGAGTTTAATGCTGAGGACATCACCTTTTACGTGAAAACCTTTAAACGGCTAAGGAACCTCGGCTTGAAGACAGAGTTTTGCTTTTTGGTTTCGGAGAAGGAAAAGTATTCACGCCCTCTGGAGAGTTCGGTAAGAACGGTGATTTCACGGCTTGAAGCTGACGATTTTATCGGCAAGAAAAACGGATTGTTTTTTGTTGAAAGTAATGAAGAAAACGATAAGTTCTTTAAAACCTTGTCAGATTATTTTACTGAGAGTTTTGACAGTCCATTTGATTACAACGTGGAGGAAATCAACGAAAATTGCCCTCCTTGCGTTGAATCTAATCCACAGCCTTATTCATTAACTGTCGAAAGTGGCTTCAATAACAACGTGTTTACTGTGGATAAAACCGAAAAGCTTAAAGCTCCTTTTTCCTACGTTTTAGCCGGAAGACGCTTCGGCTCCGTTGTCACACACGGAAATCTTGGTTGCACTTTTTTCAGAAACGCTTCAACCTCTAAGATTTGTGCTTTTTTTGGTGACCCGTATAAGAGCGGAAACGAGGGTGAAAGACTTATTTTCTTTGGCGAAAAGAAAATTTATGATTTGGTTGCCTGCTCAGCATACGTTAGTTTCGGGGACGGTTTGGCAGTTTACCGAGGACAGATTGAAGGTCGTTTTTATACTTTAACGGTTTATGTGTGCGAGAAGCTACCGGTAAAAATTTTTGAAGTGAATTTTGATGACGGGAGAGAAAGCAAGGTTTCTTTGGAAGTAATCCCAAGTATGGGTAACGGCTTGCCCGCCCGTAAAGGTGTAATCAAGGAGAAAAGAATCTGCGGAAACAACACTGCTGTTTTCTTTAAAAACCTCGGAAGTCTGACTGTTCAAAATGTTTGTGCCTTTGCTGGCAGGTTAAAACATGCTGAGACTTGTTTTTCGCGTACAGAACAGTACGGAATAGGAAAACTTGGGTTTTCAGACATTGTTTCGGTGTGGGCTGTTGATTCTTCGCATTTGTTTTTCCTGGGTGCTGCCGCTACAAGCGATGCGTGTGAAAAAATCGTGCAAAGTTTGAATCCTCAGGTTTTAAAACGTGAGAAAGAAGCTTCAATGCGGTTTGCTCGTACCCTCTTATCCCCTATTCAAATCAAAAGCAAAGATAACGCAACGGCTCTTTATTTCAATGGATTTTCTCTTTATCAAGTAGGCGCCTGCCGTTTCTATGCCAGGGGCTCTTTTTATCAAAGCGGAGGTGCTTACGGCTTCAGAGACCAATTACAGGATTGTTTGGCTTTGATTTACACTTCGCCCAAGGAAGTCCGTACTCACTTGATCCGTGCTGCCGCAAGGCAATACGAAGAAGGCGACGTTCAGCATTGGTGGCACGCCTTTGAGGGGGATGGCGGTTTTCGAGGTTTAAGAACAAAGTGCTCAGATGACTTATTATGGCTTCCCTACTGCGTTGCAGATTACGTGGAAAAGACAGATGATGTAAGTGTTTTGAACACCGAAATTTATTACCTTCATTCTGAAACGTTGCACAACGAGGATGAGCGTTACGAGAACGCAGAGAGAAGTAATGTAAAGGAAAAGCTGTACCTTCATTGCGTCAAAGCTTTTGACTGTGCATTTAAGTTAGGGGCACACGGGTTGCCATTGATGGGTAGTTGCGATTGGAACGATGCTTTTTCCGCCATGGGAGAAGGAAGCGAGAGCGTTTTTGTTGCTTGGCTTTATGTTTTGGCGGCGGAAAAGTTTATTCCGATTTCTCGGCTTTTCGGCGATGAGGAAACCGTATCAAAGCTCAAAAAACGCATTTCGATTTTAAAAGCAAATGCAGAAAACACATTTACAAATGATCGCTACGCAAGAGCCTATTTCGGGAACGGCAGTGCCCTTGGGATTGAATCCTCAGATGCATGTAAAATTGATTTGCTTTCGCAAGCCTTTTCTGTTTTCGCAAATGCGGATAAAGTAAAGGCCAAAACGGGGGTTTCTACCGCATACAATAAGCTTTTTTGCAACGACACAAAAATTATGAGGCTTTTTGATCCACCGTTTTCCGATACCACGGTAAATGCCGGCTACATTAACGGTTATGCCGCCGGAATACGTGAAAACGGAGGACAGTACACCCACGGCGCTTTATGGTTTGCAGATGCTTGTTTAAAGCTTGGGATGTTGAAAGAAGGTTTTAGCATTCTGAACGGTTCAAATCCTGTGTGGCGAAGCAATAATATAAACCTCTCTTCAAGCTACAAAACTGAGCCTTACGCCATCTGTGCGGACATTTACGACGGCGTAGGTCAAAGAGGCAGAGGCGGCTGGTCATGGTACACGGGTGCTGCGGCATGGTATTACAAGATAGTTACGGAAACTGTTCTGGGGATTAAGCTGTCAAACGGTTTTAAGCTCATTGAAGTGAAGCCTTTAATTGAATACGAGTCTGTTTTTGAGCAAAAAGATTTCAGACTTAAGATAATTGCTTCAAAAGAGTTTAATGTGGCTAAGCTTGATGGAGTTGAAGTAACTCTACCCTTTGTCGTGCCGGAGGGAGAACACAACTTAGAAGTTCCTTTGGAATAAGAAAATGCCGAGGTGAGCAGAAGTTCATCTCGGCATTGTGTTTACTAAAAGAACAAGTTCCGCGGTTTGTTATCGTACCGTTTAACCTCAGTGACTGATTCGTTTCTTTGATTTTACTTTTAGAATTTTTGTTGAATTTCTAAAAAATTAGTGCTATAATTTGAGAGTTAAAATTTTGTATTTTTAGGAGCAAAGACTTTTAATGAACACTAAGGGAATCTCAAAGGATTTTACTGAAGGCAGTATTGCAAAACAGTTGCTTTGGTTTATGCTACCCTTCATGGCTTCAAACGCGCTACAGGTGCTTTACAGTACAATAGACATGATAATCGTTGGTGCATACGTCGGCACTCCCGGGCTTTCTGCGGTGTCACAAAGCAGTCAGATTCTTAATTTTGCCACGATGGTATGTCTTGGGTTTTCTAACGGCGGACAAGTATTGATTTCACAGGCTCTCGGTGCGGGTAAAAGAAAAGAAATGAATCACATAATCGGCACTTTGTTCAGCCTGATTGTGATTATAGCATTGGTTCTGTCTGCGGTTGTCATTTTAGGAGTTGGATGGCTCATTGAAATTATGAACATTCCGCAAGAGGCTGTAGGCTATTCTAAGGATTACTTACTTATTTGCGGTGGAGGATTAATCTTTACTGCAGGTTACAACATGGTGTCTGCCGTATTGCGCGGCATGGGAGATTCTAAAAGACCGTTTTTGTTTATCGGCATTGCTTCTGCTGTAAATCTTGTTCTCGACATTCTTTTCACGGGAGTTTTTGGCTGGGAGGTTGCAGGTGCGGCATGGGCTACTATTATAGGCCAGGCTGTTTCGTTTATCTTCTCGCTCATTTACCTTAACAAAAAGAAAGAAGCTTTCGGTTTCGATTTCAAAAAAGAGAGCTTCAAGCTTGACAAGCATTACACCAAGATGATTGCTGCGCTTGGTACTCCGATGGCTATTCAATCCGGGTGTATCAACATTTCTATGCTTTTTGTTAATTCTATGGTTAACAGCATTGATGTTGTGGCTTCTGCTACCTTTGGTGTCGGAATCAGAATTGATGACATTATCAACAAGATTTCTCAAGGGATCCAGCATGCTGCTATGCCTATGATTAGTCAGAATATTGCAGCAAATAAACCTGACCGTGCCGGCAAAGTTGTCAAGACAGCATGGGTTTATTCCGGAATAATGACTGTTGTATGTATGACGGCTTACGTCATCTTTGGAAAAGAGCTGTTTATGATTTTTTCAGACGACACTCTTGTACACGAAATGTCCGGTGATTTTATCAAAGCGATTCTTTGGATGTTCCCTGCGCTTGCTGTTATGCGAGGAAGCAGTGCGTTTATTCAGGGGATCGGAAACGCATCTCTCAGTATGGTACTCGCTCTTCTTGACGGAGTAGTGTTGCGAATCGGATTTAGTTGGTTGTTTGGAATTGTGTTTAATTGGGGATTCTTTGGGTTTGTTCTTGGATACGGACTCGCCGCCTACGGTTGTGCTATCCCCGGCATGATTTATTTCCTATCGGGCTGTTGGAAAAAACGCAAGGTTCTTGCTGAAAAGATTTAGCTACCATCTTTTAGCTTTGAATTTTCTGCTTAAAAGCCGGAGTGGTTGATAAATTTCTTGTACGAAAACCTAAGAATACAAGGAGGTAAAAATGGAACGGTACACGGTTACGGGGATGAGTTGTGCTGCTTGCAGCACTCGTGTTGAAAAAGCTGTTTGCGCTCTCGAAGGAGTTGAATCCTGTACGGTAAATCTTTTAACAGGTAAAATGAATGTTGAAGGAGCCGTTTCGCCGGACGTTGTAATTTCAGCGGTTACAGCGGCTGGGTATCAAGCGACTTTGAATCGAGATTCAAATAAAATTCAAAAAAACGAGGCGAAAAAAATAGAAAACAACGACTCTCTTGTTATAAAAAAGCGTCTTGTAGCATCGGTTTGTTTTCTTGCGGTTTTAATGTACCTCAGCATGGGACACACGATGTTTAATCTCCCCCTCCCCAGATTCCTTGAAACAAATCCGCTGTCAATAGGATTGTGTCAAATGATTCTTTCAGCCATTGTTATGGTGATTAACGGGAGATTCTTCATTAACGGTACAAAAGGTATTATTAAACGTGCGCCAAACATGGACACACTTGTTGCTATGGGGTCATTTGCGTCTTTTGCGTACAGCGTTTATTCTCTTTTCGTAATGTCTGATGCAACAGTAAAAGGTGATTTAGAACTTGCTAATTCTTATTTGCATCAACTTTACTTTGAATCAGCTGCAATGATTTTAACGCTGATTACCGTCGGAAAGCTTTTGGAAGCACGGGCAAAAGGAAAAACTACCAACGCTTTAGAAAGCCTTATGAAGCTTGCGCCGAAGACCGCTACTGTAATTCGCGGTGACAAAGAAGTTACGGTTTTGATTGATGAAGTGCGTGTAGGCGAAGTGTTTATAATACGACCCGGAGAGCAGGTTCCGGTGGACGGTGTGGTAGTTTCCGGGACAAGTGCAGTCAATGAGTCTGCAATAACGGGAGAAAGTATTCCTGTAGATAAGGAAAAAGGTTCTACCGTTTCAACAGGTACTTTAAACATGTCAGGAGTGCTGAAATGTGAAGCCACAAGGGTTGGTGAAGATACTACCCTTTCTCAGATTATTAGAATGGTCAGTGATGCCTCTGCCACAAAGGCGCCGATTGCAAAAATCGCCGACAAAGTTTCGGGAGTGTTTGTTCCTGCGGTTCTGGCAATTGCGCTCATTACTTTTATTGTTTGGATTTTATTGGATGAGAGTCTCGGATTTTCAATCGCCAGAGCTATTTCTGTGTTGGTTATCAGTTGCCCTTGTGCCTTGGGTTTAGCTACCCCTGTTGCTATAATGGTTGGAACGGGAGTCGGTGCCAAAAACGGGATTTTGTTTAAAACTGCAATTTCCCTTGAACAGACAGGCAAGGCTAAAATTGTCGTTCTTGACAAAACAGGTACGATCACCGAGGGGAATCCGTCTGTGAAGGGACTCTATCCCGTAGGAGAATGCGATGAGAAAACACTGCTTTCGATTGCCGCCTCTTTAGAAAAGAACAGCGAGCACCCTTTAGCTAAAGCCGTAATAAAAAAAGCTAATGAAGATGGAATAGAAATTGAAGAAGTTTCTGATTTCGCCATTCACGCCGGAAGCGGAGTTACAGCAAAGTTGAACGGTGAAGAACTCTACGGTGGAAATCTGTTGTTTGTACAGAACAAGGTTAAAATTGAAAGCTTTGTTAAGAATCAAGCTGAAAAGCTTTCGGAGAACGGTTTAACTCCCCTGTTTTTTGCAAAAAATGACCGATTGGTTGGAATAATAGCTGTTGCTGACACGGTCAGAGATGACAGCGTTCAAGCTATTGCAAAGCTCAAAGAACTTGGAGTACGTGTCGTGATGCTTACCGGGGATAATGAGTGCTCTGCCAAGGCAATTGCATCCCAAGTTGGAATAAACGAAGTAATAGCAGGAGTTTTACCCGAAGAAAAAGAAAAAGCTATTCGTAACTTGCAACAGCAAGGTAAGGTTGTAATGGTTGGCGACGGAATAAACGATGCAGTTGCGCTTACAAGGGCTGACATTGGCGTTGCAATTGGCGCAGGTACAGACGTGGCAATTGATGCGGCGGACATCGTCCTTGTCAAGAGCCGAATTTCTGACGTTGTAGCAACAATAAAACTAAGCCGTGCAACTTTGCGTACGATTCATCAAAATCTGTTCTGGGCGTTTATTTATAATGTTGTGGGCATTCCTTTGGCGGCGGGTGCTTTGTATCCGATTTTCGGATGGCAACTTAACCCCATGTTTGGTGCTGCAGCGATGAGCCTTTCAAGTTTTTGTGTAGTGTACAATGCTTTGCGGTTGAATTTTGTCAAAATTAAATCTAAAGAGGAAACTAAAACTCAGGATAAGTTAAAGCCATTTATTGAGAGCGAAGAAAATAAACAACCGAAAGTACAAAAAACAAAAAAGGTTTTGAAGATTCAAGGAATGATGTGTGCGCATTGCGAGGACAGAGTTAAGAAATGCCTTGAAGCTCTTGAAGGCGTTGACGAGGCGGTAATCAGTCTCAGAGAAGATACTGCAACGGTTACGTTAAGCGCAGACGTTAGCGACGAAGTTCTTAAAAACGCCGTAGAAGCTCAGGACTATTCGGTAATTGGAATTGAATGACCTTAATTAAGAAAAGTGCTGTCGTAAGTCAAAAAACTTGCGACAGCACTTTTTTTATCAGAATTTAAAAACGTCGAGGATTCCACGGGCGATTTTTGAACCGAAGGAACGGCCAAAAGAACTAGCTGCTGAATTAACAGCTTTTTTTGTTAAAGTGTTGCTCTTGCTTGAGCTTTTCTTTTTTGCAGAGCTCTTTTTTGTCTCTTTTTTAGCTTTGCTTATTGTGTTCTCTTCTTCTACTGTTTCTGCAACTTCTTCTTCAAGTTCTTCTTCAGCGTTAACGATTGCTTCATAAGCGGATTCGCGGTCAACAGTTTCGGCATACTTTTTATAAAAGCGGCTGTTTTTGATGATTTCCTGCATAGTTTCGGAGTCAGCAGGATTCATAGAGCTTCGTGGAGGAAGAATTCCCGTCCTCTGTACAATGGTCGGAATTCCCTTTTCATCTAAAACCGAAACCAAAGCTTCACCTGTTCCAAGACTCTGCAGTTCTGTTTCTGTGTTGAATGCCGGATTAACGCGGAATGAGCGTGCGGCGGCGCGTAACGCTTTTTGGTCATTGGGGGTGTATGCTCTGAGTGCGTGCTGTACACGGTTCCCGATCTGCCCCAAAACACTGTCGGGTATGTCTGTCGGGTTTTGTGTAATGAACCAAACACTAACGCCCTTTGAACGAATGAGTCGCACAACAAGCTCCACTTTATCTATTAAAGCTTTAGGAGCATCGTCGAAGAGAAGATGCGCTTCGTCAAAGAAGAACGCAAGTTTAGGTTTTTCCAAATCTCCGGCTTCGGGAAGTAACTCATAAAGCTCCGAGAGCATCCAAAGCAAGAAAGTGGCGTACATTAGCGGGTGTTGGAACAGTTCCTGACATTCAAGAATGTTCATCTGCCCACGGCCTGTGTTTTCACACCATTTCATCCAGTCTTTAATGTCAAGATCAGGCTCGCCAAAGAAGATGTTTCCGCCTTCGTCTTCAAGTGTAAGAAGCGCACGCTGAATAGCACCGATTGACTGGGAGGAAATGTTTCCATACTCGGTTCTGAACTCCTTAGCGTTGTCACCAACGTATTGTAACATACTCCTTAAATCCTTTAGGTCGATTAAAAGAAGCTCTTTGTCGTCGGCTATTCTGTAAACGATACGTAAAACACCGCTCTGTGTGTCATTTAAACCAAGTAATCTGCTGAACATTTCCGGGCCCATGGCTGAAACCGTAGTACGTACAGGAAGACCTTTTTCTCCATAAACGTCCCAAAACTGCACAGGATATGCAGAATAACTGAAATCGGAAATTTTCATGTTATCGATACTGCGGCGAATGTGTTTGGTTTCACACCCCTCGACGCACATTCCTGAAAGGTCACCTTTGATGTCTGCCAGAAAAACAGGAACGCCCATGTCACTGAAAGACTCAGCAAGAACTTTTAAGGTAACGGTTTTACCCGTACCGGTAGCACCTGCAATAAGACCGTGTCTGTTTGCCATGCTTGGCTCTAAATAAACGGGTGTCTCGCCCGTAGCTAACCAAACTTTATGCTGTTGCGGTAAGTACATATAAACCTCCTCGGCAATTAACCCAAAACGGTTAAGAAGTACTCTGTATGCGCAGCATTTTGCCGGCGTACAGTGAAAAAGCAGTAAAAACAACAGTGCCAACAGCGGTATTGGCTGTTGGCATTGCCTACTGGTCGGAGTGACAGGGCTCAAACCTGCGGCCTGATGGTCCCAAACCACCCGCTCTATCAACTGAGCTACACCCCGATTGGTTTTAGAAAACAAGGCAGAAACAAACCTACCAAGCAAATTACATTATACTAGATTCATAATGAATTGTCAACCGCAACAAAACAAAATTTCAAAATTAAACAGAAATTAGTTTTGTAGTACTGTTACCAAATTTCAAAATGAAATCGGTCTGAAAATCCGATTTTCTTTATTCTTTTCTAAACATTGATTTAATTTTACCAATCATAAACCGCTCTTGAAGTTTTCGAAAAAATGTTGCAGGTAATTCTCTCTTTTCTTCGAGTATATAAGGAAAATCACCTTCAATACATATCCAAAAATACTCTCCTGTTCTATCAAAAGGAATGGAAGCAGTTTTTTGAAAAGTTATTTTGACACCAAACTTTTCAAAATCAAACTCTTCGCCATTAATCCTACCAAAAACACCGTAATAGTCTTCGTGATGAATAGGAGAATCATTATGATTCTCCCAATCCCAAGAAAACACTTCTTCGGTGCAATTATAATCAATTCCAAATCCACACAAAAACTCAACCAATTCCTTGTTTTCCTCAATGTGTTTATAGTAATTCCTGCAATTTTGACAATCACAAGGTTTATTAAACTCTGTGCGATATTCTTTTGTTTTATCTTTATCAAAAACTATTTTAACAGAATTTATTTCTACAGTTTGCAAAGACATATCATCACCCTTTTGAATGTATTATAACATAAAAGTGGCAATAAATCAATACGGAGCATTGTATACAGTTGATGATATACACGCTATCGAGTGATGATATGCCATCGCTTTCGCGAGTGATTAGAAATCTCGTTCCTAAGACCGAGATTTCTTTGGGAGCATCAGGCCGCAGGTTCGATCCCTGTCACTCGGACCAAAAAGGCTCAGGAATCAATGTTCCTGATCCTTTTCTCAATATATGAGGGCTGACGGAAACCGTCTGCCCTCGCTCTGTATGATCATCCAAACAAATTGGAATTTGTTTATTTGAGCAATTTACAGATTAACACATTAAAACACTATTTGTTAACGCATTTCCCTTTTTCAATCGGACAACAACGATTTCCGGCTTTAAGAAATTAGCACTCTCTGTTATCGAGTGCTAATATTTACAATTATAACATTTTTTTATAACATTTTTGTAACAAATCA
>JAFXKQ010000014.1 GCA_017531625.1 Clostridia bacterium
TGCCATTTACCTTATTTTTTCGTTCAAAACGAACCTCGGCTCACAGTAACTTGGTACAGTTCTCGCCTCGGTTCGTCTTGTCTGTACTCTTTCTCAGCAATCTGCCAAGTTGATGACAAGGTTTGTCATCAACTTGAAGGAGCATCATCCGATGCTCCTTTTTACATTACTGTTTTATCCCCAGTTTTCTCAAACGCCTCTTGCTTTCGTTTCCTTTTTTAGAAGAAAGGAACGCTCCCACAAGCACAGACAGAACCACTGCCCCAAATGCAACTATCCTGTCTCCGCCCTCTGACACACCGCCAAAGAGAGAGACAAAAAGCATCGTCAGCAAAAAGCATCCTCCACCGAAAAGCCCTAAGACAAAGCTCTTTCCCTTTTTTCCCGCAAAAAACGAACTAAGAAATCCACCGCACCCCAAGGCAATCAAAGCCACGGTTCTTGCACCGGAAATCGGGTCGTCGCTCTTCATTCCGAGCCAAGCGCCTACAAGGCTCACGGCAAAGGTTATCCCTAGCCCCAAAAGGGTAGCCAAACACAAATTGAGGACAGAATTTGATTTCAAGCTTGTTTTTCGTTTCATTGTTGCGCCAGTCCTTTCCTTTGCCGTCTGTTTTACGGCCACACCTAAGTTTATGAAAGGAAACACGCAAAAATTACTTTTAGCGGAAAAAACCAAAATGCAAATTCTGTCCCCGTTGATGCCGTATCCCGCCGAACTGAATTTTACCCAAAAATTTCCTTCACCGTCAGACGGGTGCATCGGTCAACCGCACCGAAATCCATCGCAGGAACATAAATGTCCTCAAGGCTTAAATGGGCTTTTTTCGCCTCCTCCAAATGCTCCCTCGCCCCTTCCGTGAGCACCTTCTGACAACGGGCGGTGAAGCGTTCTCTTCCCCTGTTTTGGGCAAGGATTGCATTGTCAACAAAGCGTTCAAGATTTATCTGCTTGTCGCCCTCTCCCATTTCTCCAAGCTCAAACAAAACTCCGCTCTCGTTTAGAAGAAGCGCGTTCAGCCTTCTCGGACTCAAGGGGTCAAGAGAGACCGTTACGGCAAGTTTTCTTTCCCTTGCTTCAAACAGCAATGCGTTTAAAACTCTGCCCGCAAGGTCGTGGCTGTCCAAAATAACGTAACGTTTTTTTGCCTCGCACAGCTCCGTTTTGCAAAGTCCCTCCGCACAAAACGCCGTGTTCAACCTCACCGCAAGGCTGAAACCCTCACCCTCGTCAGAATTAGCCTTAATCACCCGACGGGCAAAATCACCAAGCTTTTTATGTAACAAAGCCCTGTCTGTAAGCCTTTCCCGCTCATCCCTCAGCTCGCCAACGGCTCTCAGCATACGGTACGCCGCCGAAAAACACTCTTTCTTTTTGTCGCTCAGAGAAACGACCTCGTCACGGTAAGGGACAAGTTGCTCAGCGTCCCAAAACTTACCGAGATTTATGAGTTTATCCCTGACCCCCGGATACCTCAGCTCTGCCGCATGAGGTGCAGTCCCGTCAATCACCGCTACTGAACGTTCACGCAGAACCACCCCGTCAAGAGAAGCAACGTCTGAGGAACAGTAAATCCGTTCAGCCCATTCCCCTCTCTCCTCGGCGGCGGCGGCAATCTTTTTCATAAAGCTTGACTTTCCGCAACCCGAAGAACCTTTCAGAACAAAAAGCCTTTCGATTCCCTCAACCGCCCTGTCGAAGCAATTGACAAACCCCTTTTCGCTGTTTGCCCCCGCAAAATACCCCTTTATTTTTAAACCCATAAGTAACCTCTCCTTTTGGTTTTGTGAAAAAACTTAATGCTAAAACCGTTGACAGAACCGTATATATGTGATACAATTCTCTATTAGATTATGCGAAAAAATGTCTTTGTGTTAGGGGAAATTTTCTGTTATGGAGAAAAACTACGGCATTAAGCTTTTAGTGCTCGCCGCAGGGCAAGGGAAAAGGTTGAGAAGTGAGGCTACGCAGATTCCAAAGGTAATGCGTACTGCTTTGGGCAAACCTCTTGTCGGTTATGTTCTTGATGCGGCAGACTTCGTTTCCGCAGAGGACACATGGTTGGTTGTAGGTTTCAGAAAAGAGGCGGTGATGAAAGCGTTTCCCCACCTGAATTTTGTGGAACAGACCGAAAGAAAAGGTACGGGGCACGCCGTTCTTTGCGCCAAGGAAGCTTTTAAGGACTACGACGGCGACATCATGATCGTCAACGGCGACATGCCGCTTTTCAGCAAAGAGACTCTTGCCGGGATCACGGAGGCGCACAAAAAGTCAGGGGTAGCTTGCACAATGCTCACCTACACGGTGGAGGGTGAAATTCCGCCTTTTGGGCACATTATACGTGACAGCGAAGGGTTCGTTTGTGACATTGTGGAACACAAGGACGCAACGGAAGAGCAAAAGCTTATCCGTGAGCTTAACGCAGGTCTTTACATTTTTTCCGCAAAAGAGCTGTTTTCAGCCCTCGAAAGACTTACTCCCAGCACGGCGACGGGAGAGTACTACCTCACCGCTTTGCCCGCGTTGCTGAAAGAGGACGGCTTTAAAACTCAGGCGTTTCCGTTAAAAGACGCTGACGAGCTTCTCGGCGTCAACACGGAAGAGGACCTTTTGAAGGTTGAAGCATGCCTAAGAAACAAATCATAAAAAAATACACAGTGATGTATAAATTTTGAAGAATCGCAGGTAATTGATTTTGGTTCGTGAAGATTTAAGAAATGTTGCTATCATAGCCCACGTTGACCACGGTAAAACAACCCTCGTTGACGAAATGCTTAAATTCAGCGGTTGGTTCAGAGATAACCAGGCTGTTGAGGACAGAGTGATGGACTCCAACGCCCTCGAAAGAGAGCGCGGAATCACCATTCTTGCAAAAAACACTTCCGCACATTACAAGGGTGTTAAGATCAACATTGTTGACACCCCGGGCCACGCCGACTTCGGCGGCGAAGTTGAGCGAATTCTCAAAATGGTTAACGGCGTTATTCTGCTAGTTGACGCAGCGGAAGGCCCAATGCCTCAGACCCGCTTTGTTTTGCAGAAGGCCATTGAACTCGGCCACAGAATCATCGTGGTTGTGAATAAAATCGACAGACCCGACGCAAGAGTTTACGAAATCGGAGATGAAGTTCTGGAGCTTCTCCTTGATCTCGATGCAAACGACGATCAGCTTGAAAGCCCCGTGCTTTTCTGCTCTGCACGCAAAGGTACCGCTTGCCTCTCTCCCGATGAACAGGGGACAGACCTTGCGCCCTTGTTTGACACCATTCTCTCCCACATCCCCGCACCCGAAGGCGAGCTTGAGGGAGAAGGGCAGCTCCTCGTTTCCGCCGTCGACTACAACGATTACGTCGGTAAAATCGCAATCGGACGAATTGAACGCGGCTCTTTCAAGCTCAAACAGGACGTTCTCGTTTGTGACTACCATGGTGACGTTACCCCCTACAAGAGTAAAATAACTGCAATGTACCAGATTGAAGGACTTGCCCGCACCACGGTCGAAGAAGCCAAGGTCGGTGACATCGTCTGCATTTCGGGCATCGAGGATTCAACATCGGTAACACCATCTGCTCTACTGAAGGCGCAGATCCGCTTCCATTTGTTAAAATCGGTGACCCCACCATCGAAATGACCTTCTCGGTAAACAACAGCCCCTTTGCAGGACGGGAAGGCAAATACGTTACCACCAGACACATAAGAGACTACCTCTTTAAAGAGGCGATGAAAGACATGTCTCTCCGTGTAAGCGAAACCGACAGCGCAGACAGCTACAATGTTGCGGGCAGAGGCGAAATGCACCTTTCCATCCTGATGGAAAACATGCGCCGTGCGGGTTACGAGTTTATGGTCAGCACACCCAGAATCATTTATAAAGAGATTGACGGTGTAGTTTGCGAACCCATTGACAGAGCAGTTATTGACGTTCCTCAGGATTACGTCAGCTCCGTTATGGAAAAAATGGGCTACCGCAAGGGCGAATTGGTTGAAATGATGCCCAAGGGCGACCGCATGCATTTGGAGTTCCTTGTTCCCACCAGAGGACTTTTCGGATACAAAACCGAGTTTTTGACGGACACGAGGGGCGAAGGCGTTCTTAATACCATTTTTGAGAAGTACGAACCTCAGAAGGGCGAGATTCAAAAGAGATTCACAGGCTCTCTCATCGCTTACGAGGACGGCGAAGCCACCTCTTACGGCTTGTTCAACGCACAGGACAGAGGCGTTATGTTCATTGATCCCGCCACAAAGGTTTATGCGGGAATGCTTGTCGGACTTTCCCCCAAGGGCGACGACATTGTGGTAAACGTCTGCAAGAAGAAGCACCTTACCGCTATCCGCAGTGCGGGAGCAGACGAGACACTCAGACTCGTTCCGCCTAAGAAGATGAGCCTTGAAGAGGCGATTGAATTCATCGCCGATGACGAGCTTATCGAAATCACGCCCAAGAGCATCCGCCTCAGAAAGCGCATCCTTGACAACGCTACAAGAATGAAGGAAAAGGCAAAGCTCAAAGGTTAAAAGTTTGATTAAACAGACAAAGGGGCTGTAAAGAAACTCGTTTTGAGTTTCTTTACAGCCCCTCGGTTTATTCTTTCAAAGCCCGATTTGGCTTCTCAACGCTTAATGTACGGCGTCTTCCTGTAATGAGAAACTGCGGGCAACAGTTCCGGTGCACAAAGCTCCGCAAAGGCAGATGCCTTCATCCCATATTCAAAGCTTTGGCAAATTTCCGCAGAAAGGCTCTTAACCACGGCAGGCTTTGTGATGATGGGAAAGGAGGTTTCATCCCTTCTACGTTCGGCAAGAAAAGCACAGCCCTTTTCGTCAGCCCCAAGCAACAAGGTAAACACGGGCTTTTGATGCGCTTCAAACTCCGTTACACCAAGGACTGCACAAAGCACGCCCCGACGTACCCTTGACAGGGTGTAGACCTTGCCCGTGCAAAACGTGTAAAGCTCTTCAATGGAAGCCGTTTTTTCTGCCCCTTCAAGGATGGCGCATGCAAGGCCTTCGTCCATTCCGTAAATGTTTTCCAGCCCCTCTGCTGTTTTGCTCCTTAAAACGGCAAAAATCGCCCTCTCCGCGTTTTTCAAGCGCCTCGGGAACTCGTGCTCGCTCAAGCTCAAAAAGCGCTCAGCGGTTGGAATTTCTCCCTCTAAGCCGCCGCCCGAAAACAGCTTTTCTCTGATTGCGCTCGAAGACGAAAAGCCTGACTCACGCTGTATCACTCTGATTTCAAGGGAAGAACCCAAGATGTTTGCCGCCCTGATGTATTCGACGGCTAAAATGTTGTTAGGCTTTGACAGCATTTCTCCCGCTTCAAGTCCAAGCTTTTCGGAAA
>JAFXKQ010000116.1 GCA_017531625.1 Clostridia bacterium
GACAAACCTTGTCATCAACTTGGCAGATTGCTGAGAAAGAGTGCAGAAAAGACGAACCGAGGCGAGAACTGTACCAAGTTACTGTGAGCCGAGGTTCGTTTTGAACGAAAAAATAAGGTAAATGGCAGAAAAATCGGGGCAATGCCCCGATTTTTCAACTTTAATGCAATAAGTTTGTTTTTATTTTTCGTGCTCTGCGCCTTTGTCAGCGGTCTGGGGCTGTTGCAGGGCTTAAAGCCTTGCAACAGCCCGTTTTTGGTTGCTTGGCCGGAGCTTGTCCTCTAAAACGGTAAAAACGTTCTTGCTTAGGCGTTACTTTTGCTTAGAAATTACTTTTTTCTGTGGTGGCAATTGCACTGGGCTTCGGTTTCTTTTTCAAGCTCGTTCTTTAAGTTGCTCTTGACGTATTGCTCGGGGTGTTCACAGATTCCGCCGTTCAAGGCGGCGGGCTCGTTTCTGTACTGCTCGTTGTCCCTGTTTACTAATTTGTCGTGTTTTCTGCTGTTTTGTCTCTTTGTCATAATGTTCTCCTTTTTCCTTTTCTTCGTGGCTTTGTACTTTGTCGTAGCGTTTCCTGTTTATGCTTTCCAACACTTTGCTTTTTTATTCGTTGACAAGGAGTGGCGAGGCGTGATAAAATAATTCCAATAATCTGTTTTACGGAGCGATTTCTGATGAACAAGACTTACCTTAGGGGATACATTTCCGTTTCAGCCGCTTTACTCGCAAAAAGCCGTGACGTTTACCGAATCATTTATGATAGGACACGTTTTGATACGGTGTTTAACAGCAAGTACCACAACGAGGAAAAAAGACAGTACAATTTTTTAAAACGTGTTGCTAAAGAACGTAAAATCAAGACGGATTTTATGGACACCTCTGCTTATGTTTCACTTTTCGGCGAGGACACAGGCGGAATCATTGCCGAGGTGGGTGATAAAAAGTTTGTTTCCGACGATGAGCTCCTCGGCATTAAACGTCCGTACCTTGCCATTCTTGACGGAATCGAAGACCCTTACAACTTCGGGCAGGTGCTTAGGTGCTTTTATGCTGCCGGAGTTGACGGAATCGTTGTGCCGGAACGCAATTTTTACACCGCTTCCGCTGTGGTGGCAAGAGCTTCTGCGGGGGCTTCCGAGTTGTTGAAGGTGGCTTCCGTTTCAAGCGTTGAGGAATTTTGCGTCAAGGCAAAAGAGCGGGGAATCACACTTTTAGCTACTGCGGACGGTGAAGGCTCCGAAAACCTTTACGAGTGCGACTTTGAACGTCCAATTTGCGTTATAATCGGTGGCGAGAGAAGGGGGATTTCAAAAAAGGTCATGGCGCTGTGTGATAAAACTCTCAGAATTGAGTACCCTAAAAAGGTGAACATTGCGCTTTCTGCTTCGTCTGCTGCTCCCATCATCGCTTTCGAGATAGGAAGAAAAATCGGGCTGTAATCAGTTTGCGTAAAAGTTTGGCACTTTGCCTACAATCAAAGTTTCTGCGATGCACAGGCTGTAATTCAAATCAAGCGAGGTGCTTTCAAACGGAGCGGCGATTTTTACACAAAGCCTTAACTCTAAGTTGATTTGGTGCAGGGTTTGGTTTATGCCTTGGGAAACGAAGACGCTTTTAATGTCTCCCGCTACTGTACCAAGGGGCAAGATTTTGATTTTTATTTTCGGACCCAAACCTGAAAACAGGGTGCTTTTCAAGGCCGTTCCCAGCGGGATGGAGAAATTTGTGAACTCAATTTCTGTTAGTGCATTCAAAATGCCAAGGGTAATCTCCGAACGGATTTTGTTCAATTTAACAGAATCCAATTCAACGGAAAGGACGCTTCCGTCTTCGCCTCGTACAATTTCGCAAAAGTCCGAGTAGTTGCTTTCACCCGAATTTAAGACCTTTGCCGCGCTTTCGTTTACGGTCTTCGAAAGAATGCGCGAGGCTTCTGTTTCCGCAAAAATCTCGGCGGTTCCTTTTAAATTTTGGAAAAACAGGATGCCGATTCCCAGAAAAAGCCCCAAACTTACAAGAATTTTCATTTTTTTACGCATTTTACATCCCCTCTCTAAGGATTATATGCTCGTTAACGGGTAAAGTATAATCATCTGAGACGGGGTTTGTTTTTTGTACGGAGTGGAGTATTTACTGCTGTTGCTCTCAAAAACAAGCTTTTTGGGGGGGAGTTTTATGAGAAAAAAGCTTGCGTTTACACTTTTGGCGCTTGTACTGGTTTTATCAGCTTCCTGCCGTGTTAACGGAAGCCCTTTTTACAGAGTGCTCGTTTCCCACGAGGCAAAGGGGCACATTGAAAAAAATTACGGCGGCGGGCTTTCTGTCGGAGAAGTGACTTATCACGGCGAAGGAAAAGAGTACCGAATAAAAGTCACGGATAACGACGGTGCTGTTTCTGATTTTAGCTACTTTCCAAAGAAAAATCTGCTTTCCGACGGTTACTTTCAGGATTGTCTTAAAGTCTGGTCTTTGTTGAGACGTGCTGAGGTGTTAAGTTTGCTTCACGGGATCCCCGTTGAAGAGGTTTTTGTCAGTTATGACTTTGCAGAGTACGGGGTTATTGCACAGCCCTCAAGGGGGAAGATCTTTATTTCTGTGCTTTTGGAAGAACAGTTTGAAAAAGAAAACTTTTCGCTCGTTGTTTTTAAGGCGGTGGAAAAACTGCAAGGGATTTCCGATTTAGCGGGAATAAACGTAAGTGCGGCTTACAGAGGTTCTTTCCTCCAATACAAGCATAAACCCGAAACAGGAAAAATTACCTTAACCAAGGCTCAAAGAGGAACTAAACTTTGTTCTGCCTCTCCGTTTCCCAAACCCTGAGAAACTTTTAAGCAAAAAATTTTGCGTAACGGTTGACAATCCGCCTTTATGAGATTAAAATGTTGTATACGGGGAAAAGGTGAGAGATTCTTTGCTTTGGATTCTTTCTCCGTCCGTTTATGATTTTGAAAAGGAAAAAAGTGTTATGAACAAGAAAGTACTTTTGCTCGGTAACGCCGCAATAGCTCGCGGTCTTTACGAGGCCGGCTGTTCTTACGTTTCCAGCTATCCCGGAACACCTTCTACCGAGGTGACGGAAAATGCCGCTAAATACGAAGAGATTTACGCTGAATGGGCTCCCAATGAAAAGGTAGCTTACGAAACAGCACTTGGCGCATCAATTGCAGGCGCAAGAGCTTTTACCGCAATGAAGCACGTTGGACTTAACGTGGCGGCAGATCCTTTGTTTACCTCTTCTTACACCGCGC
>JAFXKQ010000117.1 GCA_017531625.1 Clostridia bacterium
CGCTGAGCTTCACCCTGCAAAGCCTCTGCCCCTTGAAGCAAAGGTTGTAGCTTGGGAAACCGTTTTCAAAGCTTACCCCCTCCGCAAAGTAATCCGCAGAGCTGTCCTTGACGGAAAAGCTGTACGCCCTGCCCTCAAAGTCTCTCGCACATTCCGAGGCGGCGGAGCAGTCGCCGTTGTAAACCACAGCGCCCTTGCTTTCGGTGTTGGAAACGAAGCGTTTGAAGGACAGCTTCATTCTTTCAAGGCACTCAAAATAATCCGTGTGGTCGAGGCAAACGTTAAGGAGCACGGAAACCGTAGGATAAAAGCTGAGGAAGGAGTCCTTGTACTCGCAAGCCTCGAAAATGAGGTCATCGTCCTTACCCAGCCTGAAAGCAGAACCCGTTTCGGGAAGCTTTGCCCCCAACAAAAGAGTGGGATCTCTTTCCGAGTCCGCTAAAAAGATGTGTGAAAGCATTCCGCTGGTGGTGGACTTGCCGTGGGTACCCGCAACAGCCACGGAATTTTTGTAGCCCTTGGCGATGGCACCCAACAGCTCCGCCCGTTTGAGAACGGGAATCCCCCGTTGTTTAAGAATCACCATTTCGGGGTGGGAATCCGTAACAGCGGCGGTGTAAACCGCAACCTCGACCCCCTCGGAGTGCTCGTACTTCGTGTCATAAAAGACCTCAATGCCCTCCTGCTCCACAGCGATTGTGGCATCGGTTCGACTGCGGTCGTAGCCCTTAACCGTCTTACCGTGACGTTTAAGTATGATGGCAAGGGAGGACATGCTGATGCCTCCGATGCCTACGAAATAAAAGCTGTTGTATTTATCCAAATCGAATGTAACCCAATTGTTGCCATTGCTGTCCGTATCAACAACCCGGCTCAAGACAATCACCTCACGCAAAAACATTTATAAAACTTTTATAACAAAAACTGATGATCATTATACAGTATATCACAGCTTTTGGAAATAAGGAATTGCTTTTTTAAAAATTTAACGAAAAAAATAAAATTTCCATTCAAACCCGTATGACAGCCTGAAAGCCTTGGAATACTACAAACGAAAGGAAGGCGTTTAAGCTATGACCGTAACACAAATCCAAATCCGCAAGCGTTTTGAAACAGGACCTTTGAAAGCCGTGGTTTCGGTAACCTTTGACAACCAGTTAGTGGTTCACGACATCAAGGTGGTGGACCGTGCGGGCGAACCCCTTTTGGTGATGCCAAACCGCTACTCGGAGGACAAGGGGTACAAGGACATCGTGCACCCCGTAAGCTCGGATTTCAGAGGCGCAATAGAGAAACAGATTTTTTCCTACGTTTTTGACTGAAGCGCCTAACAATGCCCGAAGAACCGTCTGCAATCTTTCTTTGATGTTTTTTAGGGCTGACATTTTCACGTCAGCCCCCAGACCGCTGATAAAGGCAAAGAGCACGAAAAAGAAAAATCTACTTAATTGCTTTAAAGTTGAAAAATCCGGGCAATGCCCCGATTTTTCTGCAATTCACCTTATTTTATTTTTTCGTTCAAAACGAACCTCGGCTCACAGTACTTAGTACAGTTCTCACCTCGGTTCGTCTTGTCTGTGCTCTTTCTCAGCAGTCCGGCAATCTGATGACAAACCTTGTCATCAGATTGGGGGCTGACATTTTCACGTCAGC
>JAFXKQ010000118.1 GCA_017531625.1 Clostridia bacterium
GTAGAAGTGTCAGCGTATTCAAGGCTCGCACCCACTTGCAAACCGTAGGCAAGTCTGGTTACCTTAACTTCAAGCGGTGCAAGGAGCTTTTTCAGAAGCATCGCAGTAGATTCGCCTTCGATGCTTGGGTTTGTGGCAACGATCACTTCTTTCACGCTGCCGTCAAGTCTTTTTATAAGCTCACGAATTTTGAGCTGTTCGGGCCCGATTCCATCGAGTGGGGAAATAACCCCGTGAAGCACGTGGTAAAGCCCTTTGTACTCGTTGGTTTCCTCAATGGCAGTAACGCTTCTCGTGTCCTCTACAACGCAGATAACCTTTCGGTCACGCTTGTCATCGGTGCATACAGGACAAAGCTCGTCCTCACATAAGGATTGACAAACAGCGCAAAGTTTGAGACTGTTTTTAGCTTTGAGTAAAGCGTCGGCAAACTCGTTTATTTCTTCCTCCGGACGTGAAATCACATGGTAAGCCAAGCGAACCGCAGACTTTCTGCCGATGCCGGGAAGTCGTGAAAACTGATTAACCAGACGTTCAAGAGTAGGAGTCATGGTTTAAAACATTCCGGGCATTGACATGCCGCCCGTAATTTTTGACATTTTTTCGGCATTGGTTGTCTCAACCGTCTTTATGGCTTCGTTAACACCTGCAACGATGATGTCCTGGAGAGTTTCGATGTCATCGGGGTCAACGATTTCGGGCTTGATTTCGAGGGAAAGGATTTCTTTCTGACCGTTGATTTTAACGGTAACCATCCCACCGCCTGCGGAAATCTCGTATTCCTTTGCATCAAGTTCTTCTTGGAGTGCGGTCATGTCCTCTTGCATTTTCTGTGCCTGACGGATCATTGCGTTCATGTTTTGAGGGCCGCCGCCCATTCCCTGAGGTAATCTGACTTTCATTAAAATAACCCCTTTCAGTATAAAGAAATTAGTATTTAAAATCGTTAAAATTACAGTTAGAATTACAAAAGAAAAATTCTTGATTAAAGCTCGTCAAAAAAGGAAGTTTGCTTTGTGTCAACTTTGTTGTCACGGAACACAATGACGTAGGGCTTGTCCGAGCAAGCCTTCAACGCTTCTGTAATGACCTTTTTTGAGCTGTCGCGTTCAAGCATCATGCGTGTAAAGCTGTCCGTGGTAACAAAGAGTTTGTCGTCTTTTACGGAGTACTCAGCTTTATAAGCAAAGGAGAAAGTAGACATGTCCGCCTTTATGCCCTCTAAAAGTTCCGCCCTTGCTTCAAACGGCTCTTCGCCGTCCGCAAGACCGACGGATGTTTTTTTGCTGTTAGAAGCGGAATTTGAGGCTTCAGGCTTTGGAGAAGGCTGTGCCTCTGTGGGAATCTCTGCGGGAACGCCGGAAGCTTTTTCTTTTGTCAAAGCCTCTTTTTCTTCGCCGTCTGTAAACCACGGAACCTCGTCATCATCGTCCTCGGTTATTACCGCCGTACTCTGTTCAGCCTTTTCAGCCGTTGAAGCACTTGGCGTTGACTGTTCCGTCCTCAATTCGACGTGTGAACCCTTAATGGGGAGCCCACGTTCAAGTGCGGAAATTCTTGCCGCAAGAGCGGTGGCGCTGTCGTCCAAATCAAGCTCGCAAAGCTTAATGAGGGCAACCTCTGCCATTAGCTTTTTGTTAAGTGCGTAGCGAGTCATTTTGGACTGGGTGTCAGAAAGAACGCCTGAGTAAAACAGCAACCTTTCACGGGTACAAAGGGGAAGTAACGCCTTTATTTTTTCAAAGCTCTCGTTGGTAAAACAGAAGGAACTCTGAAGCTTTTGTAAATCCAATCCCCTAATGTTTAATAAAAGCAAAAGATCACGTGTGAGGAAAATCAACTGTTCAACAAGGGTCGAGAGGTCTCTCGCACCTTTGTATAACTCGTTTAAAATCGAAATCGCCTCAGCGGTGTTGTTTTTCAAAGCCGCTTCAAAGAGTTTGATAACCGCTTCGTTGTTTGCAACACCAAGGCGTTTTTCGGCATCTGCGTAGGTGATTTCTTTACCTTCGGAAGCGGCGGCACAGGATTCAAGTAAGCTCAACGCATCTCTTAGAGCACCGTCGGCAAGCCTTGCGATGAGTCTTAGTGCCTCTATGTCGATTTTGATGTTTTCGCTTTCCGTAACCTCTTTAAGTCTTTCGCCGATAACTTCTGCATCAATGCGTCGGAACTCAAAACGCTGACATCTCGAAAGAATCGTCGGCGGAATCTTGTTAAACTCAGTGGTTGCGAGAATAAAAACAACGTATTCCGGCGGCTCCTCAAGGGTTTTTAACAGCGCGTTGAAAGCTCCGTCTGAGAGCATGTGAACCTCGTCGATGATGTAAACGCGCTTTTTGAGCGAGGAGGGCGGTTAAAGAACCTCGTCACGGAGGGCTCTTATGTTGTCAACGCCGTTGTTGCTGGCGGCGTCGATTTCAAGAACGTCTGTGGCAGAACCGCTGTCAATCGCACGGCACGCTTCACAAATTCCGCAAGGACTGCCGTCAACAGGGGAAAGACAGTTAGCTGCCTTGGCGAGAATCTTGGCACAGGTGGTCTTGCCTGTCCCACGAGTTCCGCAAAAGAGGTAAGCATGGGAAATGCGCCCTGATTCAACTTGATTTTTCAGAACCGTGGTAATGTGTTCCTGCCCGTAAACCGAATCAAAACTTGCAGGACGCCATTTACGATACAAAGCCTGATACATAACGACCTCCGAAAAAGTCCCCGAAATATGAATATACAGAATATTGTCATACGTCCAAATTCGAACAGAAGCAACGCGCGTGAGAGAAACTTCAACCTCAGAACAGGCTACCTCGCGGCACATCAAAGATACTGCTTAATGCTGCTGGATTCCTCCCCTGACATGATTCACAGCTTTTGATCGCGCAAGACCCGATCGTCACAGGGATCCATTTAACGCAGACCGCACTGCAAAAGCCCTCGTAAGGACATTCACCCCTGCTATAGCGGATTGCAGGTACAAGGCACCGCTAACTCCCCGGATAGTATGACCATATTCTGTATACTCTGAAAAGGGCAAACCGCCCAACGAATCAATTATAACAGATTATAGGAACAATTTCAATAGTGATTTTGAAATTCCAACACAAATTTTTCACCTTATCAAATAAAAGTATTCGGGGTAAGGGAAGAAGCGAAAAATAAAATTCCCCTTGTGCCGAAGCACAAGGGGAAAGTTTAAGTAAAATCTAAATCAGTATTAAACTAAGCGATTAGTTCCAGATTTCGATTTCGTCGAGCTGAACGATGTAAACGCCATCGGGGCAGTTTGCAGTGATACCGTTGGAAGAGAAGTTAACTCTTACATACTTACCGGTAGCTGCAGCGGAGAAGTTGAGAGTAACGTCAACGCACTGGTTAACGAGGTTTTCACCTGTGTTAACGCCCTTGATGCCGGGAGCGCCTTCAACTTCGGTTCTGATTGCGTCTTCGAGTTCAACTCTTGTCCAGTTTACATTGTCGTTAGAAGTGTAAACGAAGAAGAGGTCAGAAATACCACGGTTGTCGCCGTAGGGTTCGCCGTTACGAACGTTTCTGAAAACGATGGAGTTGATGTCGCCGTAGCAAGCTTCGAGGTCGAAGTATACGTCATAGGAAGCGCCTGTGCCGGTGTACTGAACTGTTGTACCGTCGATGCAATACATAACGGGTTCAATAGCAGCCATTTCTTCAGCTGTAGCAACCTTACCGTCGGTAAGCTTTGTGCCGTCGTCGGAGTAGTCACCGGGGCAGTAAGTAGAATCTGTGAGGTATGTGCATTCTTCGCCACCGTTCTTGATAGCTTCGTATGTCTTGTTAAGAGCATAGTTGGTCTTTTCAGCAGTGGTGATAACTTCGATTTCTTCTTCGGAAGATTCTTCAACGGAAGCGTCGGTGGATTCTTCAACGGAAGCATCGGTGGATTCTTCAACGGAAGCGTCGGTGGATTCTTCAACGGAAGCATCGGTGGATTCTTCAACGGAAGCATCGGTGGATTCTTCAGCGGAAGCGTCGGTGGATTCTTCAACGGAAGCGTCGGTGGATTCTTCAACGGAAGCGTCTACGGAAGCATCAACAGAAGCATCAACAGAAGCATCCTTGGACTCTTCATTGTCGCCGCCGCAAGCTGCGAAAGCGAATACGAGGGTGAGTGCGAGAAGCAC
>JAFXKQ010000119.1 GCA_017531625.1 Clostridia bacterium
AAACTCCCCTTCTTGAATTGACTAACATAGAAAAAGCTTTTGGTTTGCAATCGAGGCTTCTTGCTAAACTTGAAAGCTTCAATCCCGCAGGCTCTGTAAAGGACAGGGTTGCAAAGGCGATGATTGACGAGGCAGAAAGGGCGGGAAAGCTGAATTCCAACTCGGTGATCATTGAACCCACTTCCGGCAACACGGGAATCGGACTCTGCGCCGTTGCCGCCGTGAGAGGTTACAAGGTCATAATTGTTATGCCGGATTCGATGTCTGTTGAGCGCAGACAGCTTATGAAGGCTTACGGGGCAGAGCTTGTGCTTACTCCGGGCGATAAGGGGATGGCAGGTGCTATTGCTGAGGCTGAACGTTTGGCTAAGGAAATCCCCGGCGGGTTTGTTGCGGGTCAGTTTGTAAATCCTGCAAACCCAATGGCGCATTACTGCTCCACGGGGCCTGAAATTTTTGAGGACACCGATGGCGAGGTGGATTTTTTCGTCGCGGGCGTTGGGACGGGCGGAACAATCAGCGGAACGGGGAAATTCCTCAAAGAAAAGCTCTCACACCTAAAGGTGGTAGCTGTTGAACCCGCAGGATCCCCCGTGCTTTCGGGAGGTAAAGCTGGAACTCACGGTTTGCAGGGGATTGGAGCAGGTTTTATTCCCGAGGTGTTGGACACGGAAATTTATGATGAGGTTATCACGGTCACGGAGGAAAAAGCCTACGAGCACGGCAGGTTGTTAGGAACAAAGGAGGGCGTTTTGGCTGGGATTTCTTCGGGTGCGGCGCTTTGTGCGGCAATAACCGTTGCAAAACGTGAAAAAAATAAAGGGAAAACGGTTGTTGTTCTTTTGCCTGACACAGGGGACAGGTACCTTTCCACTCCTTTGTTTGGAGATTTTTAGTTTTGCAGCAGAAAGCGCTTTTAACGAAAAAAGATGAAGTCGAAAAATCGGGGAAGCCCCCGATTTTTTTGACTTTAAAGCAAAAAGTTTACTTTTCTTTTTTTCGTGCTTTTTGGCTTTCTCGGCGATTTGCGCAGGGGTTCGCAGTTTCTTGTTTTCTGATAACACAAGATTTAGTGGGGTTGTTTGAACACGAGGGGCAGATGCTCAGATAAGACAAAAACATTTATCAATTTTAGATTTAAAAGCGTCCAATCTGTGAACAAAAATAGTTTTAGAGCGGTTTTGGTTAAAAAAATTAAAAAACATCGTTTATTTTTGCTAAAATAAATATGTTTTGTTAACAAAGTTAAAAATAAAGTTTTTTGGAAACAAATTTGTTCAACAAATCATACAAAAAGTTAGTTGTATAGGATTGTTAACAGTGCTATAATTTTTGTGGAGAGTTGTACCCATTTTGATGTAAAACGTCTTAGCATTACTATAGATTTTATGATTTCTGATGTTTCCGGGAGGCATATAATGAAACATTCTTTAAACATATATCTCGAATTGCTCAAGAAAGGCCGTGAAAAAAGACGCAGAATGGTCAGCATCTTGCTTGTGCTGTCTCTTGTGGTTACGGCTGTTGTGGCGTGGAATTTGCGCCTTGACAGCGTTGCTGCGACCGTGGAGGCGTTCTGCGGCTATGAGGAGCACACTCATACGGAGTCATGCACTCTTGAGGAGGTGCTCGGTTGTGACGGAGCTGAGGGACACGTGCATTCCGTTGCGGACTGCTTCGCTTTTGAGAACGTTTTGTCCTGCGTGAGTGAAGAACACGTTCACGGTGAGGAATGCTACAACGCAGAGGGAGAGAGCATATGTTCCAAGTCTGTACATACACATTCCGACGCTTGCTACACAAAGGAAGCGGTTTTGGTGTGCGAAATTGCAGAGGGCGAGCACGTTCATACAGAGGCTTGCTACGAGGAAAAGTGGTCTTGTGGACTTATTGAACACGTTCATACTTCTGAGTGCTTCTCAAACACAGAGGCTGACCTTGAAACTGCAAAGATTTGGGAAGAGACGCTTCCCGAACTCAGCGGTTATTGGGCAGAAGACACAGCGAGCATCGCTCTTTCTCAGGTAGGCTATGCTGAAAGCGATGTTAACTTTATTCTCGGCGACAACAATGAAAAGAAGCATTACAACCGTTACGGTCAATGGTTCGGCAACGAATACGGCGATTGGAACGTAATGTTTGCAGAGTTCTGCCTTTACTACGCAGGCGTGACAAACGATTACATTCCCATGTCTGCGGGCGCAAACTCCTGGCAGATTAAGCTTGAAAAACAGCCTTATTACTTCACAAACGAGACCAAGGCGGAGGGTTATGTTCCTGCAGCCGGCTCCATTATCTTTATTGACCTTAACGCAGACGGCGCAGCAGATAAGGTTGCGGTTCTTACAGGCGTGTCAGACGGTTTCTACAACACGGTTGAGGGCGATCTTAACGGCGTG
>JAFXKQ010000002.1 GCA_017531625.1 Clostridia bacterium
CGTACTTTATGTTTTACGTTAAGCGTTACAAGAGGGCGTACAGGTGGGGCGGTAAGATCGGTTCCCTTTATGAGAAGTGGCTTGATCGCCGTTTCACAAACAAGTGGGCTGTAAGTTACAAGTTTTTGGTTTGGGTGCACGACTGTTATGCAGGTGCGAGAAACAAGCTTAAAGACGTTCTTGTAAACCATTTCCCCAAGCTTTATCTCAAGCTCAGAATGAAGAAACACAAGAAAAAGGCTAAGGTTTAAGTTTTATGACCGGAACACTTTACATTGTTCCTACTCCCATCGGAAATCTCGGCGACATTACCGAGAGGGCAAAGGAAACTCTTTCGGAAGTGGATTTTGTCGCTTGCGAGGATACAAGAGTCGGGGGCAAGCTGTTATACCTCTTGGGAATAAAAAAGGAGCTTGTCCAACATCATGAGCACAATAAAATTAAAAGTGCCAAGTACGTTGCCCTTCGTATAAAAAACGGAGAAAGCTGTGCTTTGATAAGCGACGCAGGCACACCTGCGGTTTCTGACCCCGGTGAGGAGCTGGTAAGGTGTTGCATAGAAGAGGGCGTTAAGGTTGTTCCGCTTACGGGGCCTTGTGCCGCAGTTTGCGCTTTGTCTGCATCCGGACTTCCGAGCCGTCGCTTTATTTTTGAGGGCTTCTTGCCCGAAAAAAGCAAGGAACGCAAGGAGCTTCTGGCGGAGATTGCGACGCAGAGGCGTACGGTGGTGTTTTACTGTACGCCGCACGACATTA
Source organism: Clostridia bacterium (assembly GCA_017531625.1). Classification (GTDB taxonomy): domain Bacteria; phylum Bacillota; class Clostridia; order Oscillospirales; family CAG-382; genus SIG636. The sequence goes on from JAFXKQ010000002.1 coordinate 756, forward strand.
AGCATGACCTTTCTTCCATGCTGGACGCTTTGGGAGACCGTAAGGTGTTTGTTGCCCGTGAGCTTACAAAGTTAAACGAACAGCTCGTTTCAGCAAGGCTTTCTGTGGCAATCGAAATGCTCGAAAACGGCGAAATTCCGCTAAAAGGCGAGTTCGTGGTGATTTTGGAGGGAGCTTCACAGGCAGACATTTCTGCAGGTGAGTTTTGGGCGGAAATGAGTGTTGAACAGCACGTTTCCCATTATCTCGCCCTGGGATTTTCCAAGATGGATGCGGTTAAGAAGGTTGCAAAAGACAGAGGGCTTCCTAAGTCGGTTATTTACGACGAAGTAAAATGAAGTTTTTGGGAGGAATCAGCTTTGGGTAAAATCAAACCTTTGGTTTTGGGACTTTGCTTTGCTTTGGTTTTTTCTGCCTTCTGCTCCGGTGTTTTCGCGGAGAACGAAGGGGCTTCTGAGTTTACCGAATCTGTTGCAGAGGTTGAAAGTGAGCTCACGTCGGAAGACGGAAGTGAATCGGGTTTTGTATCCGAGGAAAACGGAAGCGAAGATTTAGGCGGTACGTCTTCGGAGGAAGCGCCGATTACGTACACTGTCAGCTACGGCTATAAAAAGGTACAGGCTTCCACGGGAGAAACTCCGCAGAATTACGTACAGGGTACTGCTCCCGAATCGCAAATTGTTCTTGCGGGCGGCTCTCATACAGTGGCATCCAACACTTTTAAGTTCAGAGATTACATCTTTAACGGTTGGAGCTGTACCTATACAAATGAGTCCGGTGAAAGCGTTACTAAGTATTACAGCCCCGGTGAAGTAATTTACAACATTCAAAGCGACATGCACCTTTGTGCTACGTGGCGAAGAGAAGAGTTGGATTTTGAGATTTACGGAGTTGTGAGCTTTGATGGCGCAAGCGAAGCGGGAAGAAATGTTTGCATCGGAGACGTTTTTAAGATTCCAGCCCCCGCCGCAGGAGCTGATGCTTGGGTAAGCGACGGACGTATTTTCATTGAAGGTGACAGATTTTATGTCAGCAGCCTTATTACACGGTTTGAGCCGTTTTATCCTGACGAGAGTTACATTGCGGGTAACGCAGTAAGCGTCAGTTACGATTTGAATGGCGGTTCAGGAAATGCTCAAAGCAATTTTACCGCTACCCCCGGCAAGGGCTTCAAGGTTGACGGCTGTAACGCCGAAAAGAAAGGTTACACCTTTGTAGGTTGGGCAATTGATGGCGGAAGCAACCTTTACCGTGAAGGCGATACCTGTCTTGCGTCGGATAACGTAAACTTTGTTGCTGTTTGGAGAGAAGTAAGTAAACCTGCCGACAAGTACTACACTGTTAAGCTGAGTGCGGGAGAGGGCGGTTCTGTATCACCTTATGGGCAGATAAGTGTTAAAAAAGGTGAGGCGGTTGAGTTTAGCGTTACGGCAGACAAACATTTTAAGATTTCGTCTGTCACTTACAACGGGGAAGAGCTTGGTGTTGGCGGGAGCTACAAAATGACCGTAAACGGCGATGCTACCGTTAAGGCTGTTTTTGAGTCTGACGGAACTTATCCTTCCGAGGACGAGCTGAGCGAAGAAAGCTATGAATCGGTTGCGTCGGAAGAACTGTCGGAAGAAATCGTTTCAAAAGAAGATTCTGCTACCCATGTTATCAATGACCAGACGGTTGAAGAATCGGACGGGGAAGAAAATGTGGGGCTCGGTTCCCTTGCATTGGTTATTCTTGGTGTGATTCTTGTTATCGGTGCCCTTATCGTGTTTATTGTAAGGGCTTTAAAAAATCAGAAACGGCACACAAACAGGTGAGTTTATGAGATACATTAAAGTAGATGGAAAAATCGTTTTAAGGCTTCAAAGAGGCGAAGAGATTATTGCTTCTCTTACGGAGCTTTGCAAAAAAGAAAAAATAGGGCTTGCTTCAATCAGCGGTATCGGCGCTTGTGACCGAGCTGTAATAGGGCTTTATAAAATGGATGAGCAATGCTATGTCAAGACTTTGATTGAAGAGGACATGGAGTTGGTTTCTCTTAACGGAAACGTTACTCTTTCCGCAGACGGAGAGGTTTACATTCATTGCCACGCTGCTTTTGGTGCAGAGGGCGGAAAGCTTTTCGGCGGTCATTTGAATGAAGCGGTAATCAGCGGTACAGCAGAAATTTTTATTGATGTGATCGGCGGTGCTGTAAAACGCACGGTTGATGCTGAGACCGGGCTTAATGTTTTTGACATTTAAGTTTAGCGTATAGAATATTACAGTGACAGAGAGGGTGTTTTTAGGCTTTGGAGAGCTTTTATGTTACAGATACTAATTTAAGCTTTGAGGAACTTGTAGAAAAAATTAATAATGTTTCGTTTCCTGTTATGATAACAGATGATAAATTGACGATAGTTGCAAGAAACTCAAAAGCGTCGTACAAACTGTTAAAACTTAGGCTGGGAAGCAACCTTGGCCGTCTTCTTTCGGAGGCAGATAAAAGAGCCGTTTATGAAATGGAAAGCGGAGACAGCGAGAGCGTTGGCGTTAAAGCGGGCGATGGAGCGTTTGCTTATGTGCTCAAGTACGGCGGTTATTACATTTTCTGCTTCAAGGCAATAACGGCATTGCTCAGCAAAAAGCTTTCTGAAATAGACGAAAGCTACAGGCGTTCAATCGGAGTAAAGTTCTCGAACAAGCTTGAAGGTGGTGAACTTCGAAATCCGCGCGGTGCCAAAAGCGGTTTGAGGTATCACAGTCACATTACCAAGTGCTTTGCACTGATTGCTCAGTTTGGCGAAAGTACGAAAACTGTGATTAACGCTCCCGACGCTGTGAGTTACTTTGTCAGAACCTGCCAAAGTCTGTTGCCCGGAGTGAAAATTTCAAACACGTCCTTGTGTGGAGATGACAGTACTTTAGAATGCAACCTCGAAGACCTTTTCATTTTTCTAAGTACAGTTGTTTCGGTTTGTGTCAGAGGCAGCGGCTGTAAAAACATTCATTTCAACAACGCCATTTGTTTTGATCATTTCGGAGTAACGGTTTCCTGCGATTCCGAATTTGCAGATGAGATTTCAGAGCTTATTTGCGATGATGACTACGAAGAAAAAGCCTTTGATTTCGAACAGGATTATTTGCTCGACGCAATGCTCCTTAAATGCATTGCAGTTTTCAACGGTTGGGATTTCAAGATCAGAAAGGACGCGGTTGAGCGTGGCAGAATTCAGTTTTCGCTTTTCCTTCCGCCTTGTCGCAAAGGGACCCGTTTGGAATTAAAGAGTCCCAGACTGAGCGATGATGAACTTGAATACTACAAGTTTATTATTGAACATGAATTGTTTATTGGCGTGGAAGACTAAAAGTTTTAAAAAAATCCAAAAGGAGCGAGGATTTTTCTTCGCTCCTACGTTTTATATAGTGAAAGCTTCAATTTAGGTAGTGGCTTATTACTTGGGAAAGAAGAGGAAAAGGTTATGAATAACGGTGAAAGTAGCTACCGCCGTTCTTCCGAAATCGGGCTTGATGCGCTTGAGTGTCTTGTCATTAAGTACAACAAAAAGCTCGTTTTTTATCTTTTCGGCTTGGTGAACGATTTGGATGCCGCAGAGGATTTGGCGGCGGACAGCTTTTTAAAGCTTTATACGAAGAAACCTCGAATCAAGGATGAGGCGGCTTTAAAGGCTTATCTGTACCGCACTGCGCATAATTGCGCTGTGGATTATCTTCGCGCCCTTTCAAGACGTAAGAAACTTTGCGTTGAGACGGAGCTGAACGAAGAAACGGCAGCCGACGTTCTTTCCTTAGAAGAAGAGTTTGTGAAGGATGAGCGTCAGAAACAGGTAAGACACGCTCTTTCAAGGCTTAAAAGCGATTACCGAGATGTACTTTATTTGATTTATTTTGAAGAAATGAGCTACGATGATGTGGCTACGGTTTTGAAGAAAAGCCGTAAGCAGGTCGGAAATTTGGCTTACAGAGCAAAACAGGCTTTGGAAGCCGAGCTTGTTAAGGAGGGCTTTAACTATGAGAACGGATAGGGAACAGTTTGATTTGATTTTAAACAAAAAAGAAGAACAGGATAAAAAGAAACGCACTTTCCGTAAAAGACTTTATTCTTTCTGCTCTGTGTTTGTTTGCTTCGCTGTGGTTTTGACGGCAGTTCTTGCGTGGCCGTCCAACAATAAAGAAGCGGCGGATTCAGGAAATAAATTTGCTGAAGAAGATGTTTTGTTAGGCGCTGACGGTGTTATGAACGGAGGGACAGGAAGCAAAGCGGAGACCGCTCCCACTTATGATTCTACTGTTTCAAAGTGGTATTCTGCTACAACTGACTCTGAGCACTACCTTGGGGATTTAAGGGGCGAAACGGCAACTGATGATTGGTATCTCGAGGATGCGCCGGCGGATGAATGGGTAGGAGCAGGCGGAGACGGTTTAAAGGACAGCGCTTTTATCTCCGGTTCAGAAGAATTTGAATCTGTACCCGAATTAAAACCCACAGGGGCCGGAACGCTTACGGCGGGCGAAACCAATGACAATAAGAATTTTGAAGCTTGGCTTGAAACTCTTAACGAAAACGAGCGTTACGCTCTTGTTGAGAAGTTTGGGCTTTTGAGCAACAAACGAATTGCTGTTTCGGTTGTTTCGGGCGGTGCGCCTGTAAGTAACGCAAAGGTCAGACTGATGGATGCAGGCGGTAAATGTATCTATTCCGCAGTAAGCGACGTTTACGGCAATGCTTACGTTTTCTATGGCAAGAGCTTTATGGCTGACGCTGAGAACATCGGCGGGATTGAGGTATATCCGGCAAACGGCGGTATGACAGAAGTAAAATTTGACATTCAGGAAGGACAGATTCCCGAAAGCCTTACGGTTGAAGTTGTTTATTCAGATTACCCTATGATTTCCGAGGAAGAACAGGCGAAGAAGCTTGAATTACTGCTTATGGTTGACACCACAGGGTCTATGGGCGATGAGCTGAGGTATTTGCAGGCAGAGCTTGAAGATGTGGTTAGCCGTGTTGCAAAGTTTAATGAGGCTTCTGTTTTGACCAGCGTTAATTTTTACCGTGACGAGGGTGACGATTACGTGGTTAGGGATTTCCCGTTCAGGGCAAACGTTAACGAGGCGGTAGAAGAACTCTACGCTCAGGAATCAAACGGTGGCGGTGACTACGAAGAAGCAGTTCACACAGCGCTTAAAAACATGATAAATGCTCACCAATGGAGTGATGATGCTGTCAAAATAGCATTTCTTGTGCTTGACGCTCCCGCTCATGATGAAGCAAAAATTTACGATTCTATAAAGAACTCTGTGCTTGATGCTGCTGAGAAAGGAATTCGAATCATTCCCGTTATTTCCAGTGGCGCTGACATGAGATGCGAAATGCTTTGCAGAAGCATGGCAGTCCTCAGCGGAGGCACTTTCGCATTCCTTACCGACCACAGCGGCGTTGGCGGTTCGCACATTGAACCCGACGTTGAGCAGTACACTGTGGAGAGACTTAACGACCTTATGGTAAGAGTTGTGTCTTACTACCTCGGAAATGAGTACGAGGCTGTACCTTACAACGCTTCCGTTGACGATGATTACGTTCAGTAAAACTGATGATTTTAGAGAAACCGTTGCTTTTGATGCGGGTGTTAGGTTTGCGTTAAAAGCGTAAAAAGACGGATTTTGGAGGCTCACGGTGGAAATCAAAAAGTACGACAGCTTGCCCGAAGACGCAAGAAAAATCAGGATAGAAGTCTTTGTTGAGGAGCAGGGCTTTGAAGAGGAATTTGACAGTACAGACAAAATAGCGAAGCATTTTGTTTTGTACGTCGAGGGGCGTGCTGTGGCTACGTGCAGGATTTTCAGTGAAGGAGTCGGGCGTTTCCATTTAGGCCGTGTCGCCGTTTTGAAATCGGAACGGGGGAAGGGCTTTGGTAAGGTTTTAATGCTTGAGGCAGAGAAATACGTCGCTAATGAGGAAGACGCAGAGTGCTTTGTCCTTTCCGCGCAGCTTGATAAGAAAGGGTTTTATGAAGCCTTGGGTTACCAAACAGAAGGAGATGTTTATCTTGAAGAGGATTATCCCCACGTGTTTATGACAAAGGCAGTTAAAACCGTCTAAGATAAGTAAAACGGATTTTGTTAAAAAGGGTCTGTTGTGAGCTTTTAGCTCACAACAGACCTCAGACCGCTGAGAAAGAGTGCAGACAAGGCGAACCGAGGCGAGAACTGTACTTAGTACTGTGAGCCGAGGTTCGTCTTGAACGAAAAAATCAAGGTAAAATGCAGAAAATTCGGGGCGTCGCCCCGAATTTTCAACTTTAAAAAACAAATTATTTTTCTTTTTCGTGTTCTGTGCCTTTCTCAGCGGTCTGCCGAGTTGATGACAAGGTTTGTACTAAAATTGTTATTCCGGAATGTGTCTAATCGTTTTTTTCCAAAGACTTACAAAACTGATTACGCTCACGATTAACGAGGCGATTTCGGCGATTGGGAAGGACCACCAAACAGCTTCAATGTTTCCTGTAAGCGAGAGCAGGTATGCCGCGGGGAGCAAAACCACAAGCTGTCGTGCGAAGGACACGATCATTGAAAGCACTCCCTTGCCAAAGGCTTGGAAAACTGCTGAGAGCACGATACAGAAACTTGCGACGGTGAAACTTAGACTGATTGTTCTGAAAGCGGGAACTCCCAGGGTGAAGAAGTCTGCGCTGGTTTTGTCCGTTTCGAAAAGACCGAGAAGTTGGTGTGGGAAGAACTGCAAAAGCAACATCCCCAAAAACATGATTGCAAAACCGTAGATTAAAGCGAGTTTTATGGCTTTTGTCAAGCGTCCCTTGCTTTTAGCGCCGTAGTTGTACGCAACGATTGGGATGAGTCCGTTATTAAGTCCGAGCACGGGCATAAAGATAAAGCTTTGTATTTTAAAGTAGATGCCGTAAACGGTAATAGCGGTTTGTGTTCCGAACCCGCCGAGAATTTTGTTCATCCCCGTAGTCATAACGGAGCCGATTGCCATCATAAGAATTGACGGAACGCCGATGGCATAGATGCTTCCGATGATTTTTCTGTCAGGTCTGAATTTTCTGACCGACAGATTCAAGTCTGCGTTTTTTGTCTTATTAAAGAGGTATGCGAGCAAAAACGCAAAGCATTGACCGATTACCGTAGCTACCGCTGCGCCCGAAACACCCATTTCGGGAAACCCGAATTTTCCGAAAATAAGGATAGGGTCCATAATAATGTTTACGATTGCGCCGAGTCCTTGAGTAATCATGGTGTAGAAGGTTCTGCCTGTGGCTTGCATAAGCCTTTCAAATGTTATCTGTCCAAAAACGCCGAAGGAACAGCAACAGCAGATTGTGAGGTATTCAACACCGTATTCTACAGTCAGAGGAGAAATGTCCTTAGCAAAAAAACCGTAGAAGAATCTTGTGCCGAAAATACCGAAAATAAAGAATGATGCCCAACTGAGAAATGCAAGGAAAACACCTTGTTCTGCAA
>JAFXKQ010000120.1 GCA_017531625.1 Clostridia bacterium
ACCGTTCCGCCACGGAGCGAGCCTCCTTGAGGTTCAAGTCCTTTCAATGGTAAAAGACCAACAAAAAAACACCCGCAAGGGGTGCTTTTTCGTTGGTGCGGGTAGCAGGACTTGAACCTGTACAGTATTGCTACCACTAGAACCTGAATCTAGCGCGTCTGCCAATTCCGCCATACCCGCAAATTATTTTTGCGCAGTCATTATAGCATTACTGATTCTGTTTGTCAACCCAAAATGTTTTTCGTCTCAGAAAATGTTTTTGTTTATCTCAAAAATGTCTTTATGTATGAACCGACCAAGGTTTTCCTTTCAAAGTACCGAGGTTTTCTTTTCAAAGCATTAATAGAGTTTTATTTGAAACTATTGTCTTAAAACTATTGCAATCTGTGGCGTTTTGTGTTATACTCGGTAATTAGGAAAAAAGGGAAATCTATAATTTTTGCAAAGGGGAGTCAGTATGGATACAAAGGTTGATTTGACAGCTGTTAACGCTTCTAAAATGAAGGTTGAGATTCTTGCCCACACTCCTATGGGTGACAAGCTTATTGCTGCGGCTGCCAAGCTTTGTTACTCTTCGAGCGAAATTGATGGGGTTCTTGAGGGCTTGACGCCCGAAAAGACCGAAAAGTTTTTGAACATGTTAGGTTCCTTAGGGCACGAAAGTCCTTTTGAGCACGCTACTTTTACCTTCGGCATTGAGGGTGTATCCAGGGCGGTCCTCGCTCAGATAACCAGACACAGAATCGCTTCTTTCAGCGTTCAGAGTCAGCGTTACGTTAATAAAGAAAATTTTACATACATCGTTCCGCCTGAGATTGCAGAATGTCCCGAGGCGATGGAGGAGTTCCTTACCGCCATGGATGAGGACAGGAAGCATTACGTGCGTCTTGCCGCGATTCTTAAAGCGAAGCACAAGGCGAGTCTTATGGCTCAGGGAATCGAAGAAAGCGATGCGGAGAAGAGGGCTGAAAAGCAGGCGTTTGAAGATGCCAGAAGCGTTTTGCCCAACGCTTGCGACACCAAGATAATCATGACGATGAACGTCAGATCACTTTACAACTTCTTCCGTTTACGTTGTTGCACTCGTGCACAATGGGAAATCAGAGCTTTGGCGACGGAGATGCTCAAAAAGGTGAAGGAGATTTCTCCCGTTCTTTTCAAAAAGGCGGGCCCGCCCTGCGTTTCCGGTCCCTGTCCCGAGGGGAAGATGAGCTGTGGAAAAGCTTTGGAGATGAGAAAGCTTTTCCTCGATTCGGAACAGTAGTTTTTTATCGTGGCTTCTTGAAGAAAGCTTCAAAAAAGTAACTTTGTAAAGTAGGTTTTGAAATGAACAAAAAGTGCTTTATTGCAATAGACGGTCTTGACGGTTCCGGCAAGCAGACGCAGAGCGTTCTGCTGTGCGAATGGTTGGAGAAAATGGGGCGTGATTACAGATACCTCACTTTTCCCACCTACGACTCGGAGAATTCTGCTTTGGTAAGCCGTTATCTCAGAGGGGATTTCGGCGACGACCCCGATGCGGTCAATCCCTACATAGCGTCCAGTTTCTTTGCGGTGGACAGGGTAAGCTCCTTCCTGCTTGACTGGAAAAAGGATTACGATGCGGACAGAATCATTGTAGCCAACCGTTACACCACTGCCAATGCGGTGCATCAGCTTTCAAAGCTTCCCGAGGAGGAGTGGGACGGTTTTCTTGAATGGCTTTTTAATTACGAGTTTGAGCTTTTGGGGCTTCCTGCGCCCACGACCGTTATCTACCTCTGCCTTGACCCTGCGGTGTCGGACAGACTCATTGAAAACCGCTGTCTTATAAGCGGTGCTTCCAAGGACATCCACGAAAAGAGCAAGGCGCATCTGCAAAAGAGCTACAAAGCGGCACGTTATGCTGCCGAAAAGCTTGGTTGGATTACCGTGGAATGTGCCGAAAACGGGGTTATGAGGTCGATTGATGACATTCAGAACGAGCTGAAAGGGATTTTAAAGGAAAAGTACGAGTTATAGGAGGCATAAAGTTTTATGAAAGCTTTGATACTACTTGCAGAAGGCTTTGAAGAATGCGAGGCACTCACTCCTGCGGATTTGCTTATGCGTGCAGGTGTTGAGGTGGAACTCGTTTCGATAAACGACGATTTATTTGTTAAGGGTGCCCACGGGATTACCGTTAAGGCGGACAAGCTGATAACTGAGGTCAGCACGGATGACCTTTCGGTTTTGCTTCTTCCCGGCGGCGGTCTTGGGACGGAAAACCTTGCCGCTTCCTTCTCCGTCAACGGCCTCGTTCAGATGGCGGTGGGAATGGGAGTTTACGTTGCGGCGATTTGTGCCGCTCCCTCGGTTCTTGGCAGACTCGGGCTTCTTGACGGCCGTAAAATCGCTTGCTATCCCGGTTTTGAAAAGTACATGCCCACGGCAAACCTCACAGGAAACAAGGTCGAGGTGGACGACATTTTCGTTACTGCCGAGGGAATGGGCGTTTCCCTCGAATTCGGATTGAAAATCGTGGAGCTTCTTTTCGGTTACGAAAGTGCCGCAAAGCTTGCGCTCCAAGTGAGAAAAGCAGAGGCTTAGCATGAGCCGTTTGCTTAAAAGCTCCCTTTTCAGTGCGGGACTGCTTGCCTGCGCCGTGATGCTGGCTCTTGCGTTCAGCGGTTATTTGCTGAACGAACAAACAGTAGGGGATAACAGCGTCTTTTTGGTAATAATAATTATACAGGTCATCGTTTTCATCGTTCCCGCCTTGGTTTATTGCAGACTGAGAGGGACGGGAATGCGTTCTCCCATGCTTTTGGCGGGTGTTAAGCCTTCCCACATACTTTTTGTGTTTTTTGCGGCGCTTCTGCTTGTTAGCGGAAACCTTCTTCTGAAGTACCTTTTGGGGTTTGATTACTCCTCCGGGAACGACTCGGTTTTATCCCTCTCTCTCGCTTCGGGGGAGATGAACAGCGGTGCAGGACTGTTTTTTGCGTACTGTCTGGCTCCCGCTGTTTGTGAAGAGCTTGTGTTCAGGGGAGTTATCCTCAGTGAGTACCGCTGTTACGGCTCCTTCAACGCCGTGCTTTTGACTTCCTTTTACTTTGCACTGCTTCATTTTGACTCCAACGGT
>JAFXKQ010000121.1 GCA_017531625.1 Clostridia bacterium
CTTGTTTGCAATGTTCTCAGCATTAAGGCCATACATCTCAAGGAGTTCCCCTGCAGGTGCACTGCGACCGAAGACGTCTTCTACACCTACACGCACCATTTTCGTAGGCAAGTTCTCGCTGAGAACCTCTGCAACAGCAGAACCAAGACCGCCGATAACAGTGTGTTCTTCAGCCGTAACAACTTTACCCGTCTTAGCCGCATAATTGAGAATAAGCTCTTTATCTATAGGCTTGATTGTATGAATGTTTACAACAGCCGCATCTATTCCGTCAGCTTTAAGCAACTCACGAGCCTCCAAAGCCGCCGCAAGCATGATACCGGTAGCGAAAATAACAACATCGTTGCCATCTTCAATAACCACGCCCTTGCCAAACTCAAATTTATAGTCTTTCTCGTCAAAAACAACAGGAACAGCATATCTGCCAAGTCTCAGATAAACAGGGCCGTCATAGTTCAAAATTGCTTCCACAGCGGCATAAGCTTCGACAGCATCCGCAGGATTAATAATCATCAAATTTGGGATAGTGCGCAAAACCGCAATGTCTTCGCAATACTGATGTGTTGCACCGTCTTCACCTACAGTTATACCTGCGTGGCTGGCACAAATTTTAACGTTAAGTCCGGGATAACCTACAGAGTTACGTATCTGTTCATAAGCTCTTCCAACCGCAAACATTGCGAAAGAGGATGCAAAAACAGGGACTCCCGTAGTAGCAATACCTGCCGCCACAGAAATCATGTTCTGTTCTGCGATGCCGCAGATGAAAAATCTTTTAGGATATTTCTTAGCGAATACAGCAGTTTGTGTAGAGCCGGAAAGGTCGGCATCCATAACTACAAAATCGTATTTCTCGCCCAAGTCAGCGAGAGCTTTGCCATAAGCAGCACGAGTTGCCTTTGTATCACCTTTAGCCATTTATACGTGCCTCCTTTGCATCTTCATAAGCTTTTTTAAGCTCAGCAAGAGCCACTTCATATTGCTCAGCGTTAGGAGCTTTGCCGTGCCAACCGGCATCATTTTCCATAAACGAAACACCCTTACCCTTAACTGTTTTGCAGATGATAACGGAGGGTTTGTCAGTTTTTTCAGCCTCGGAAACAGCCTTCTCTATAGCCTCAAAATCGTGACCGTCAATTACCTGTGTATGCCAACCGAACGCTTTGAACTTCTCGTCAACAGGAGCAACGTTCATAACTTGGTGAACATCGCCGTCTATCTGTAAACCGTTGTAATCCACGAAAGCCGTAAGCTTATCAAGTTTATAATGCGCAGCAAACATAGCCGCTTCCCAAACCTGACCCTCTTGGATTTCGCCGTCACCGAGAACTGTATAAACCTTGTAATCCTTGCCAAAGGTTTTTGCAGATGCAGCAATTCCGCAAGCGGCAGAAATACCTTGACCCAAGGAACCTGTGGACATATCTATACCGGGTATTCTGTGCATGTCGGGGTGTCCTTGCAAAAAGCTGTCCTTTTTTCTGAGGGTAACAAGGGACTTTTCGTCAAAATAACCCTTGATAGCCAATGCAGAATAAAGGGCGGGACAAGCATGGCCTTTAGAAAGCACGAAACGGTCTCTATTGGGGTCGTTTTTCTTGTCCGCAGAAACATTCATCTTATCAAAATACAAATAAGTCAAAATATCGGTCACCGACAGTGAGCCACCGGGATGTCCCGACTTGGCATTAAATATCGCCTCGACCGAAAGAAGCCGAACCTTTGCCGCAACTTCTTTGAGGTAGAGCAGCTTTTCCTTTTGCATTTTTCTCTCTCCTAACTCTTTTTGTTCTGATATACAAATTAATTTAGTAGATAATCGAATTAAGTTCTTTTCTCGAGTTTTTTTAAAGCGTTCACAAAGAATTCCGGAAGCTCTTCCTCAAACTCAAGATAATCATTGGTCTTTGGGTGAACAAAACCGATGTGTTTGGCAAACAGACATTGACCTTCCAAACCAAGACTGTTCTTTTTGTCACCGTATACTTGATCTCCCGCAACGGGATGCCCCAGGTGCGCCATATGAACTCTTATCTGATGAGTCCGTCCGGTTTCAAGTTTCAACCTCAAGTGAGTAAAACCGTTAAACCTCTTTAAAACCTTGTAATGGGTAACAGCATTTCTCCCGTCAGAAACTACAGCCATTCGTTTTCTATCAGTCCTATGCCGTCCAATGGGGGCAATAACTGTCCCCGAATCGTCCTTGATGTTTCCGCAAACAATTGCTTCATAGCATCGGCTGAAGCTGTGCTCGGCTATCTGCAAAGCCAAGCTTTTGTGCGCATCATCCGTTTTTGCTACAATCAAAAGACCTGCTGTGTCTTTATCGATGCGGTGAACAATTCCGGGACGAATTTTGCCGTTTATCGACGATAATCGACCTTCTAAGCGAAACAAAAGAGCATTGACAAGAGTACCGTCGGGATTCCCAACGGCGGGATGAACAACCATACCTTTCGGTTTGTTAACAACTAAAAGCTGTTCGTCCTCGTAAACTATGTCAATGGGAATGTCTTGCGGAACGGCCTCTATTTCCTCAGCTTCGGGTAATCTCAAAGTCACAGTGTCTTCGGGTACAACCTTGTACTTCTTAACCCGTTCCTTTCCGTTCACCAAAACTGCGGACTGTTCAATCAATTCCTGAGCTTGAGAACGGCTAATCTCGGCTTTCTTTGAAACAAACACGTCAAGCCTCAAACCATCATCCTCGTCCGTAGCCTTCAGTTCAAGAATTTTCCCCTCGGGAACTTCTTCGTCTTCGCCAACCACGACAGAAAACAAATCCTTATTCATTGACTTGCTCCTCTGCGACGGTTTCCGTTTCAGGTGATGTCTCTTTTTTCTTTACGTCAGAGAAAAGCGGTTTTTCGCTTTTGCTATCAAAGAACAACATATAAACAACTATCATAACCGCACCGACGGTAATAAAACAGTCAGCAACATTGAAAGTAGCAAATTCAACGAATTCAAATCTTATAAAATCAACCACAGCTCCGTTGAACAGCTCACCTCTGAAAACACGGTCTATCATGTTAGCCACGCCGCCGCCGATGACAAACGCCAAGGAAACGGTAAACAGCTTATGGGCATCTCGGTGTTTGTTGAGATACCACCCAAAGAGAACCAGAGCCACGGGTGAAAGTATCATAAAAACCCAGCGGTGGTTGTCAAGAGCACCGAATGCCATACCGTGATTTGTGTCATAGTAGAACTGAACAAAGCCTTTGATCACACTAACACCCTCTTGCCACGGCAAAAGATTGACCACCATAAACTTTGAAAGCTGGTCAAACAAGATAACACCGATAACAATGGAAACGGCTAGCATTCGGCACCTCCAAAAATCAAATTTTGTAAACCGGTTTATTCACCGGCAACCTTCATACATCTTTCGCAGAGTGTCTGCTCAGAAGAATCCTTTACAGGCTTGTCAGTGTACATCCAACATCTCACACACTTCTCGCCCGTAGCTTCGGTTACTTTTACAGCTATGCCGCTTTCGGTTTCTGTAAAAGCATCATCAGGAGCCTTACCGTTTGTAAGGACAACCTTTGAAACAATAAATACTGTACTGAGAATGTCATTAAACTTTTCGAACAGCTTCATTGCTTCATTGTCGGCATCTGCATAAATCTCAACGCAGGCTTCAAGAGATTTACCGATTTTCTTAGCGGCACGCGCAAGTTCGAGAGCCTTCATAACATCGTCACGGGCATCGAACAATGCGTTGTATTCAGCCTCGATTTCGGGGAACGCATAGTCCTCACGGTACTGAGGCAAATCATTATAGAAAACGCTGTCAGTGTTATCGCCTTCCTTGTGGGCGATAAATCCCCAAGCTTCTTCAGCGGTAAAGGAAAGGATGGGAGAAACGAGCCTTATAAGAGCGTTAAGAATGAGATACATAACGGTCTGCGCGCTGCGTCTTTCCTGCGCATCCTTTTTCTCGCAGTAAAGTCTGTCCTTGGTGATATCGATGTAAAGCTTGGAAAGGTCAATAGCACAGAAATTATGAATGTCGTGATAAATCACGTGGAATTCATAACGATTAAAAGCTTTAATAACCCTATCGCAGAGATTGTTAAGTCTGGAAAGCGCCCATTTATCAATGTCGGTAAGCTTGTCCAAATCAACCATATCACGGTTAGGATCAAAATCGTTAGCAGGATCACCGAGGTTAGCGAGCATAATGCGGATGGTGTTTCTTATCTTACGGTAAATCTCGGAAAGTTGTTTCAAAATGTCGGGAGAGATTCTTACTTCGCCCGTATACTCAACGGAGGATGCCCAAAGTCTCAGAACATCTGCGCCAAACTTGGAGCAAACTTCAATAGGATCAACGCCGTTACCCAAGGATTTAGACATCTTCTTACCTTCTCCGTCAACTACCATTCCGTGGGTAATAACTGCCTTATAAGGAGCAACACCACGGGTGGAAACAGATGTAAGGAGCGATGACTGGAACCAACCTCTGTACTGATCGTTGCCCTCGAGGTAAACGTCAGCAGGAAAGCTATGATCCTTGATTTCATCGAGGACGTAAGCGTAAGAAGAACCGCTGTCGAACCAAACGTCCATAATGTCCTGTTCAGCTCTGAGATGCTTGCAACCGCACTTGGGACAAACAGCCGCATCTCCTACAAGCTCTTCGGGAGTGTATTTATACCAAGCGTTAGAACCTTCTTTTTCAAACGCAGCAGCTATTCTATCAATGGTTGTCTCGTTGATAATGGGTTCTCCGCAGTCTTCGCAATAGAAAATCGGAATCGGAACGCCCCATTTACGCTGACGTGAAATACACCAGTCTGAACGATCACGAACCATGTTTTCGATTCTAACCTCACCCCATTCGGGAATCCATTGAACGTCGTTGATGGCCTTCAAAGCTTCCTTCTTAAAGCCGTCTACCGAGCAGAACCACTGCTCTGTCGCACGGAAAATGATGGGATGCTTACATCTCCAACAATGGGGGTAAGTGTGTATGATGTGTTGAGTAGCAAGGAGAGCACCGCTCTCTTTGATGTCAGCGAGGATGGCCTTACCGGCTTCATCGGTTTTAAGTCCCTCGTACTTTCCTGCAAGCTCGTTCATTCTACCGCGGGAATCAACCGGAACAACCGTTTCAAGCTCTTTGTAATTACGGCAAACGGCAAAGTCTTCCATACCGTGACCGGGAGCTGTATGAACACAGCCTGTACCGCTTTCAAGAGTAACGTGTTCGCCGTTAATGATAAGACTGTTCCTGTCAATAAAGGGGTGAGCGGCCGTCATATACTCAAGCTCAGAGCCCTTGAACTGAGCAAGAAGCTCAAGGCTTTCAAGACCGCACGCAGAAGCAACACTTTCCGCAAGCTCACAAGCAAGTACATAGCACTCGTCTCCATACTTGTAGAGACCGTAATCAAAATCAGCATTAAGACAGATTGCTACGTTACCCGGAAGTGTCCAAGTAGTTGTTGTCCAGATTACAAAGTAAACATTATCCAAGCCGTTGGTAACAGGAGCAAAAAGTCCCTTATCGTCAACAACCTTGAACTTAACGTAGATGGAATCGCATTCATCGTCTGCGTACTCAATCTCAGCTTCAGCAAGGGCGGTTTCGTCAGCGGCACACCAATAAACCGGCTTCAAACCCTTGTAGATGTAACCCTTACGTTTCATCTCGCCAAAGATCTTAATTTGCTTTGCTTCAAATTTAGGAAGGAGAGTAAGGTATGAATTCTCCCAATCGCCGATTAATCCCAAACGCTGTTGCTGTCCCATCTGCTTTGCAACATTTTCTCTTGCGAAATCTTCGCAAAGTTCTCTGAACTTAACAGTGTCCACGGAGTTACGCTTAACGCCGTGCTTTTTTATCATTTGGTTCTCAATGGGCAAACCGTGAGTATCCCAACCGTGGATATACGGAGCCTTGTATCCCATCATGTTACGGCTCTTAATAATGAAGTCTTTAAGACACTTATTAAGTGCGTGACCGATGTGCATGTCACCGTTAGCATAGGGAGGACCATCGTGCATAATAAAAGGTTTTTTACCTTCGTTATGTTTCATAAGTCCGCCGTAGAGATCCATTTCATCCCACTTTTTCTTTATGTCGGGTTCTTTCTGTGGCAAATTTGCACGCATAGGAAACTCTGTAACAGGTAAATTCAAACTATCCTTATAATCCTTCATAAACCGTCCTCATAATTTCATTTATTCGTAAAACGTGAGCATAAAATTTACGTAACCGCCATGCTTTGCATAACAGACTACACACAACTTTAACCGAAGCCGAATCGGCTTCGGTTAAAGAAATTAAACTTTATTAATTTGTTTCTTCCAAGCTTTTAATAAACAAATCCTCGTCATCTTCATCCGCATTGGAAAGATCCTCAAAATGAGAAGAAAGGTCAACCGAAACAGTTTCTTTGGTTTCAGCTACTTCTTCCGTTTGAGGCACTGTGTCGGTTTCAGGAACAGCTCCAAGGTTAATGTCTTCGCTGTCCTCGATTTTCTTCTGTTCCGCAAGGTCGTTCTTAACAGCTTCGGAAACATCACTAAGGATTCCCTCAACAATGGTGTTCTCGTTGGGAAGAACAATATCTTCAAGCTCATTAACGTTGATTGCCTGAAGTTCTTCTATGTGCTTGCGATAAAGCTCGAAAACGTCTTTCTTAAAGTCAAGGATGCTTGTGCGAATGTGCCACATATCCTCTTTTTCCTTAACCATCTGACGCTTGAAATCAGCAATAATAGCGTCACAACGCTCTTTGATGGCGCCTGTGATAATGTCCGCCTTATCATTTGCATCACGGATAATCTTTTCGCCCATTTTTTGGGCATTAACCAAGGTACTTCTGATAGACTCCTCTTCGTCCTTGATCTCGTCGAGCTTAGTAACAACGATGCGAAGCTTACGGTTTAACTCGTTGTTTTCACGGTAAAGTTCTGTGTATTTTTCAACCAAGAAATCTATGTGATCATCAACTTCGGTTGGATTGTAGCCCCTTACCGCCTTACTGAAAGCGCGGTTTTTAAGCTCGTGCGGAGCCAGCATAGTCTCTCCCTCCCTATCTCAAATTGTAGTAAAATAAAATCGTGGGCTTAACTGCAAACAACGCCAAAACGCTTAGTATACGCTGGGAAGGAACATAGAAACGAGCATAAGAAGAAAAGCCGTGGTAACAATGGAAAAATCCATCGGTAATGCGGCAAATGTATCAAAGCGCATCAAAAAATTCCTAACCGGTAAAAGAACCGGCTCGGTCAAAGCGTAAACAAAGCTACTTGCCCTGCCCCCTTCGCTGTCCATAAAAAGAACAGACATCAACGCTCTGGCAAGAAGGAGGAAGGTAAGTACTGTTATCATAGCATCGACGGTGTTCGCCAACAGTGCGACAACTCTAATCAAAACGGTTCACCTAAAAGCTTAAAAAAGCTCCTTCTGACTGTCATCAACCTGATTCTCAACGCCTGAGGAAACATCAACGTTCTTAGGAGTGATAACGTAAGTAGAATTAGCAACACGTTTAATTTGTCCTTCAATAGCATAAGCAATGCCGGAAAGGAAATCGATGATACGTCTTACTGTTTCTTTACCGGTGCCTTCAAGATTGAGAACAACGGTGCGTCTGGAAAGGAGGTGATCAGCAATAGATGTAACCTCTTCGAATTTTTCGGGTCTAACAATTTTCATTTCAAGAGAAGAAGCAGAAGGGCTGGAAATAGTGCCTGTAGGACGGCGAACTTCCTGAGGCTGTGCGGGGATCTCTTCAGCGTAATCACCCTGATCGTACTCGTTCTCGTTACCATCGTAATCGGGATCTTTGCCTAAAAGTCTTTCGTACCACTTAGAGTTGGACATAACATAAACCTCCGTTTATCTATTAATAAGTTTTTATAATTCGATTATTTCAATCAGCTTGACTGACGGGCGGGTAATACCTTGCCCCAAAGATTCCGCTTCCGACACGAATCATGGTTGAACCGCATTCAACAGCCGTCTTCCAATCGGAACTCATCCCCATGGACAAAATCCCCATATTGATATTATCCACTTTTTTTCCCGATATGTCAATAAATATTTGCTTTATTTTTTTGAAAAATGCACTATTTTTTTCATCATCATCTGATTTTGGCGGAATACACATCAATCCGCTAACTGAAATGTTGGGTAAAACGGCAATTTTTTTAACAAATTCGGCTGTTTCTTCCGGGGCGACACCGCTTTTACTTATTTCTCCACCAATGTTAACCTCGACTAAAACACGCATCACTTTACCGACTTTGCCCGCACGTTTACTGATTTCCTCGGCAAGATGCAAACTGTCCACGGAATGTATAAGGGAAACCTTGTCAATTATATACTTAACCTTATTGGTCTGTAAGTGACCGATGAAGTGAATGTCAAGTTTGGACTTGTCGATTCCGTCATACTTGGAGAGGAGCTCATCAACACGGTTTTCACCGATCACTTTAACTCCGCACTCAGCGGCGTAGTTTATTTTCTCTACGGACGCCCCTTTGCTCGCCGCAAGGAGTGTAACCTCACTCGGCAAAACAGAGAGTATCCCTTCAACATTTTTCTTTATTAGTGCCCTTTCAGCAGAATCAAGCATAAACACCTCACGCAAAACGCTTTACTTCAAGACCTTACCGTCATAAAGCTCTTTCCCTTCCGTAATAACAGCATCGTAAAGCGACAACGCTGTCGGAGAAACATAAGCCTTATTATCTTTGTTCGGCAAAGCAACAACGTAGTAGCCGCGGTCCTCGTAGATTATCTCCACGGTTTTGAATTTTACAACATTACCGTCAAGGGAGTAAACTCCTGTGACGCCGTCAAGTTTTCTTATCGCTTCAGCTCTGACACGTAAGCCTTTAAAGCTTTCCTTCACTATCTCTACCTGTTGCATTCTTGTAAAATTGAAACCCTCGGGTAGTGCATAGGTTGAAAGAACCATCAAAACCTCGTCTTTGTCGGTTTGAGAAATCACTTTTTCGAGCTTCATATCAACGATTCTGTTAGAACTGTATGGAAATACTACTTCCACGGAAGAACCCGTTTTAAACCTTGCAGCTTCTCTCTTTGAGTATTTGAAAAGCAAATACCACTTTGAAGAATCAGCAAGCTTCCCAACCGTATTGTCAGTACTCAAGGGAGAAACCTGAGTTGTTAACCTTTCAAACTCTGAAATCGTAATACTTTTAACAGCTTTTGCCGAAAACGTACTTTCGTAACCGTCTGCCTCGCTGTAAAAATACCCTGCAGTAGGAGCGGTAGTTGTTATTCTTGTCCCCGAAAGACTTCCTTCGAGAATTGCTTTTCTCGACTTGTATTCACTTGCAAGAGAGCCAAAAACGTCAACCGAAGAAACGGCGGCCTGTCGCCTATTCATTTGAACCAGAAGCCCGTTTCCCGCCCTGCCGGCTTTTTCCAGTTCGCCCGCCATAACGCTACGTTGGATGCTTACAATGCCGGCAGAAATGTTCTCGTCGATTTTATTAATATCAAGAGAAAAAGCGCTAAGGCTTGTACTGCTCTGTTCTAAAATAGCGATTCTTTCGTTTAAAAGATTTATCTCTTC
This sequence comes from Clostridia bacterium, assembly GCA_017531625.1. Lineage (GTDB taxonomy): Bacteria > Bacillota > Clostridia > Oscillospirales > CAG-382 > SIG636. Next base: position 9,570 of record JAFXKQ010000121.1, read on the forward strand.
CTGAACACCGGCGGCTGTACTATCAGAATAGGTAACACAAAGGGGCTGACCTATGTGGACCTTTTCACCGTTTTCTGCCATATAACAGTCCGTACCGCGGAAGTTTTGACTAATAACGGTTTCATCTCTGAAAATGTATGCGTCAACTTCAACAGTATCGTTGACTTCGGTGAAAGCGGCGTATTCAATTGTAACGTCATCGCCAACATTCAGCATCAACTGCATAATAGCGTAACAAATAAACAGCACTGAACAAACAACAATTATCAGCTGCTTAATGGTATTCTTCAATTCTGCTCCACCTTACCAACCAAAATCTTCACTGCGGCATCAAAAATCTGATGGCCGTTCAAACCGTCACAAACAATTGAATGTTTATCCTCCAAACGCTTAAAATAAGTAATCTGGCGTTTGGCGTAATTTCTTGTGTACTTTTTTAAATCCTCGATGGCTGTTTCAAGGCTTAACGCTCCCTCAAAATACGGAAACAATTCCTTGTATCCGATAGCTTGCGATGCCGTTTTCGTGGATTTAAGCCCTTTGAGCCAAAGCGATTTTGCCTCTTCTACAAGTCCTTCTTCTATCATTAGATCCACACGCTTGTTTATTCTTTCGTAAAGAAGATCTCTGTCTTTGTATTCAAGATAGATAAGTGTCCGATCAAATTGACTTTCGCCCTTAGACTCGGCATTAAGCTCAGTTTTAGTTTTTCCTGTTATGAGAAAAATCTCAACAGCCCTCATTACCCGTTTTACATTGTTTGGATGTATCTTTTCTGCCTCGTCGGGATCCAAAATTTTAAGGTAATCGTGAAGAGCATTAGCTCCTTCGTTTTTTACTTTATCCTCAAGAGCACTTCTGATTCGTTCATCGCTTTGGGCATCGGAAAACCCGCTCTGCCCCGTGAGCAAATCAATGTAAAGACCTGTTCCGCCTACAATGATGGGCATTTTACCGCGTGAGTGA
>JAFXKQ010000122.1 GCA_017531625.1 Clostridia bacterium
AACCTCATGCTCGGGGAAATCCTTCTGCACCAAGGGAACACGGCAATCGGGACTTATCACTTCGGGAAGGAAACCTGCCTGCTTTGCCGTTTCGTAAAGCACCGTGCCGGGGTAAGGATAAAAGATGTTGGGAATAACACGGTCGCTTTTCAGTTTAGCATTAAGCTTTACGGTTTTTAACGCACGTTCAATGGTTTCGTAAGGCAAGCCGATTATGTTGTAAGTCAACTGAGCAATGCCGTACTTATGGAACCACTTGGAGCAATTTATCATCATCTCATCCGTCATGTAACGCTTGAGATACTTGAATCTCATCTCCTGGTCTCCGCTTTCAAGTCCCATATCTATTGTATAGAAACCAGCCTCTTTCATACGGCGAACCGTGTCCTCCGTGAGAAGGTCGAAACGAATGTTACCTGTACAAGGCAAATGAATCTCCTGCTTGTACAGCTCGATAAACTTATCGAACCAATCGGGGAACATGTTAAAGATGGCATCACGGAAATTTATAAACTTAATGTTAGGATACTTTGAAAGAAGAGTTTTGAGGTAAAGAATGCCGTTTTCGGGACTTCTGAAACGGGCATAAATCTTCTTGTTTGGATAAACGTTTCTGAACTGAGAGTTACCGCAATAGGTGCAGTTGTAGAAACAGCCTCTGCTCATCATAACTATGGCAGTATCCACCTTAACGCTTTCAAGATTAGCGTAATCGAAGAGGTCAAAATCGGGGATGGGCAAACGGTCAAGATCAGCAAAAAGAGGGCGCACAGGATTCTTCTTTATCGTGCCGTCTTTGAGCTTAAACCACTTGCTCTCAATGTCAGTGTAATCCTCACCCGCTGTCATCTTGTCACAAAGCTCAAGCTCTGCGTACTCACCGTCGCCAATCGTAACTGCGTCAACTCCGTCAACAGCAATAACTTCTTCCGGAACCAAAGTACAATGGTAACTGCCGCAGGTGATAAAAACGTCGGGATAAACCTCCCTTGTCCACTTGATGTACTCCTTACAGTCAGGGAACGCAGTAGTTCTGATGGAAAAGCCGATAATGTCGTACTCTCCCTTTGCTTTGAGCTTTTCTTTAAACTCTTTCTCATCATGGAGATAAATCAAATGTAAAAGCTCGCACTGGTGCCCCGCCTGTTTGAGAACGGCAGAAATGGACGCAAGTCCCTCGCTGTAATTACCGCCGCTTTGCTTGCCCTTAAGGTCACGGTCTGTATAGTCAGGATAAACCAAAAGATACTTTGCGTTCTTTCCGTTTAAAGTAGCCATTTATTATGCCTATCCGCCCCGTAAACAAGGCGTTCCTTTCAAAAATCGTTATACACTTCATTATAAACGAAACTTTTAGTCCTTTCAAGAGGAATTAACCAATTTAAGGATTATTTTTTAGCTTCAAACCAATTTTTCCCCACGCCCACGTCAACGCTGAGAGGAACGGTTAATTTACAAGCGTTTTCCATGCATTCCGTCAAAAGCTTTTTAACCGTTTCCGCCTCATTTTCGGGCGCTTCAACAATTAACTCGTCATGGATTTGCAAAATGAGCTTGGCTTTGAGTCCGTTCTTTTTCAAAACCGCATCTGTTTCTACCATAGCTTTTTTAATGATGTCTGCGGCAGTGCCCTGAATCGGAGTGTTCATTGCGGCACGTTCACCGAAGGAAACAAGATTTTTGTTTTTCGCTTTCAGTTCGGGAATGTATCTGCGTCTCCCGAAAACCGTTGTAACGTAGCCGTCCTCCTTCGCCTTGGCAACCGTGGCGTTCAGGTAATCCTTTACCGCCGGAAAACGTTTAAAGTAAGACTCAATGTAGTCTGCGGCATCCTTTCGGGAAACACCGAGATCTTCAGCCAAGGAAAACGCCCCAATGCCGTAAACTATGCCGAAGTTTACCGCCTTTGCACGTTTTCTCAACTCCTCGTTCACCGCACTGAGAGGAACGCCAAAGACCTGCGCCGCCGTTGCCGCATGAATGTCCTCCCCCGCCTTGAACGCCCTTGTCATTTCCGGATCGTTTGCCATGTGTGCGAGAAGCCGCAACTCAATCTGTGAGTAGTCCGCATCAATTAGAACGTGACCCTCTTTGGCCACAAAGAACTTACGAAAAACCTTGCCTAAATCCGTACGCACCGGGATGTTCTGCAAATTAGGTTCCGTTGACGAAAGCCGTCCCGTTTGCGTGAGTGTTTGCTTAAAGGTTGTGTGAATCCGTCCGTCTTCCGGATTGATTGCTTTAACAAGCCCCTCGGCATAAGTACCGTTGAGCTTTGAGAGATGACGGTACTGCAAAATCAAGCCTACGATGGGATGGTGCTTTTCAAGCTTTTTCATCACGTCCGCATCGGTGGAATAACCGCTTTGTGTTTTTTTGAAATGAGGAAGTCCCAGCCGTTCAAACAGAATTGCCGAAAGCTGTTTTGGAGAATTAATGTTAAATTCCTCACCTGCCAGACTGTAAATAGCTTCCTCTGCTTCTTTCATAAAACCCGTAAGAATGCGGGAATACTCCAGAAGACCGTCTTTATCCACTTCAAAACCAAGCCTTTGCATTTCGAGAAGAACAGAGGAAAGTTTCAACTCAATGTTCCTGTAAAGAACCAACTGGCCGTTTACCGCAGCCTGCTCTTTGAGCGTTTCGCAAAGGAGTGGCAGAATCGCCGTTTCGCTTTCCAAATCTCCGTCACTCGCTTCAAGTCCTGCCGCACGGGCAGCCCTAAGCGGAGAAGAATTGCCGCCCTCTGTGGGATGGGCAACGTAGGAAAGAAGAGAAATGTCGTCCTTCGGTTCGCTGATTTCAATGCCAAGCTGTAAGAGCCTTTCTGCCGTTTCCTTGTAGCTCCAATAAACCAAAGCTTTGCCGTAAGCTTTAAAGAAACACTCAGCCCCTTTGTCCAAAGGGAATGAATAAAACAAAGCTTTGCCGTCGCACACGCAAATCCGCTCTCCGTCCGTGTGCAAATAAATCAAATCAGTGCCTTCAAATGCAGCCTTTGCACTTTCTGCATCTGTAAGAACAAAAGTCTTCTTTTCAATGTGCTCCTCAGAAAGCTCTTTCTTTTGCTCCGGCGCAAGTCCAAGCCTGTTTACAAGCTGTTTCAGCTCCAACCTCTCGCAAAGCTCCACAAGCTTTGCACCGTCACGTTTTATAAGGTACTCATCCAAGGACTCTGGAATTTCCACCTCGGTAAAAATCGTTGCAAGCTCTCGGCTGAGGTATGCACTGTCCTTACCGTTCTTAAGTTTTTCACCTGTACTGCCCTTTATGTTATCAAGGTCATCAAAAATCTTTTCAAGGCTTCCGTACTCGGAAATGAGCTTTAAAGCGCCCTTCTCACCGATTCCCTTAACCCCCGGAATGTTGTCCGAACTGTCACCCATGAGGGCTTTTACATCAACAAATTTGTCGGGGTTTATGCCGTACTTTTCCTCAAAGCTTTCGGGCGTAAAAATCTTAGTTTCGTTGGTTGCCGCCAAATAAACCGAAACCTTTTCACTCACCAGTTGAAGGGAATCTCTGTCGCCGGTAACGATAACGCATTCCAAGCCCTCGTTTTCCGCCTTTTTAGCCAACGTGCCCAAAATGTCGTCAGCCTCAAATCCTTCCTTTTCAAGTACAGTGAACCCAAGATACCTCGCCGCATCCATGGCATACGGAAGTTGGAGCGCAAGTTCTTCCGGCATGCCCTTGCGGTTTGCCTTATACTCGGAATAACGCTTATGCCTGAAAGTGGGCGCTTTCAAATCGAAAGCCACCGCACCGTATCTAACCTCTCCGCAGAGAGAAATGTTTTTCAGCAGGATGTTTATAAAACCGTAAACAGCGTTTGTAGGCAAACCGTCACCTGTGGTAAGGGCACGGATTCCGTAGAACGCTCTGTTAAGAATACTGTTACCGTCAACAACTAAAATCTTATCCATGATAAAAAAGCAACATCCTCCCTGTTTAACTGTTTATTAGGATACCACGCTTTGACTGTTTTGTCAATAATTGATAAAAAGCCGGAACGTGCTGTAAATGCCCGCTTTTAGGTTCTTACTATTGACTTTTCCTTAATTCGGGTATACAATACCTAAGCTGACGGTTGCGGTTTTGTCCTCTCAAAGCCTGATTGAATTAAAACATTTAACCGGGCGCTCAAAGGAGCATTTGCACAAGACAAAGCCCCCACAAAAGAATTTAATTAACCGTACAGTAAAAGTGAGTTCGAAACCTTCCTCACTCAAAACAAAACTAAAGGAGAAAACTCAAAATGCGAAAGAGCAAAAAGAAAAGCTACACGTCATCAATTGTCTACGGTGCTGTAATCGCCGCCCTTTACGTCGTGATGACCTACCTGACAAATGTCTTAGGTCTGGCAAACGGTGCTATTCAAGTACGTTTTTCCGAAGCGCTGACAATTCTCCCGCTTTTCACCCCTGCGGCAATTCCGGGACTTTTCGTGGGCTGTCTGCTTTCCAACATTCTGACGGGCGGTATCATTTGGGACATTGTTTTCGGAAGCCTTGCTACACTTTTGGGTGCAATAGGTACTTACCTTTAAAACGTCACGCCCTTGCTGCACCCCTGCCTCCGATTTTAGCAAACACCTTAATAATTCCCTTTGTTCTAAGATACGCCTATGCACTTGAAGGCAGTGTTCCTTACTTCATGCTAACCGTAGGAATCGGTGAAATAATCTCCTGCGGCGTACTGGGGATTCTTCTCTATTATGCGTTAGAAAAACGAAAGCGTTACATTTTTGTAACCAAATAAGAATTATTGACCATATTTAGTCAGTTTAAGCTACTAAATATGGTCTTTTTTTACATTGACAAAGGTGTTTTTACTGTGCTATAATTCCGCCTTGTGGGATTATATTCTCATTGAATTTTTACGGAGGATTTACGTATTTATGGAAGTTCTTTTGAGCCTTTCCGTGGCACTTACAGCCGGATTACTCCTTTCCAGATTCGTTAAGTTAATCAAACTTCCCGCAGTCACGGGTTATCTCATCGCAGGTATCCTGATCGGCCCTTACTGCATCGGCCGTCTTAACGTACCGGGACTCGGATTCCACTCCATTGAGTACATAAAAAGCTTTGAAGTTTTGTCAAATCTCGCGCTCGGGTTTATAGCTTTCGCAATCGGGAACGAGTTCAGACTTTCCCAGCTTAAGGAAACAGGAAAGCAAGCGACAATTATAGGTATTCTCCAAGCGCTTGCCGCCACCTTGCTTGTGGACGTTGCGCATATCGGACTTCACTTCCTTATGCCGGATAAAATTTCTCTCTCTGCTGCTATCACCTTGGGCGCAATCGCAGCAGCCACAGCTCCTGCGGCAACTCTCATGGTTGTAAGACAGTACAAAGCAAAGGGCAAGCTTACAGATTTGTTGCTCCCGATAGTAGCACTCGATGACGCTGTTGGTTTGATTATTTTTGCAGCCTCCTTCGGGGTGGCAAAAGCTATGCAAAGCGGTAGCGTAAGTTTAACTTCCATCATTCTTGAGCCGATTATTGAAATCGTTATGTCCATCGTTCTCGGCGTGGTAATGGGGCTTCTTTTCACCCTCGCAGAGCGATTCTTCCTCTCCAACAGCAAACGTCTCTGTCTTTCCATCACATTTGTAATGATGACCGTAGCTCTGTCAATGCTCAAGTTTGAAATCGGCGGAATCCACGTTTCCTTCTCCTCGCTCCTCGTTTGCATGATGCTCGGCACAGTCTTCTGCAACGCATGCAACTTCTCCGCAGAGATAATGGAAAAAACAGATAAATGGACAATGCCCTTATTCATTCTGTTTTTCGTTCTCAGCGGTTCGGAATTAGAGCTTAACGTATTTACCGACCTCGCCATTGTTGGCATCGGCGTGGCTTACATCGTTGTACGTGCCCTCGGTAAATACTTCGGTACATACGGCAGTGCAAAGCTTTCCAAATGCGATTCTAAAACATGTAAGTACCTCGGAATCACGCTTTTACCCCAAGCAGGCGTGGCACTCGGAATGTCCGTAACAGCAATGTCCCTCGGCGCAGACGGCGTGCTTATAAGAAACATTGTTCTCTTTGCGGTAATGATTCTCGAACTTGTAGGTCCTCTATTTACAAAAATCGCACTTACCAAGTCGGGCGACATTGTACCTAAGGCCACCGCAGAGACACAAACCTCCGTTGATGACGACGATGATGAATAAGTAAAGAAGTAAGTAATTGAAGCGTTTTAAGTCCCCGTTTGTCAAGTCTTTATGCCTTGACAAACGGGGACCTTTGTTTTATACTTGTGTCGTGGATTACAGAATCTACTTTTGGGGACAGAGTTTAAGTTTACTGTCCAAAAAATCAGATTGCCCTACGCAGACAGAACAAGGAGAAAACAAGATGCCCTTTTCACAAAAGACCCTTGACTTTCTTTCGGAAAACCGATTCCGTGATAATAAAGAATGGTTTGAAGCCCACAGAAAAGAGTACAACGAGCTGGTTTTGAACCCGATGAAAGAGCTTGTGCTTGGACTTACACCCACGATTTACGAGATTGATGATGCTTTGATTTGCGAGCCTAAAATGAACGGTTCTATTTCAAGGATTTACCGTGACACCCGTTTTTCACTTGACAAATCGCTTTTCCGTGAGGTTCAATGGTGTTCATTCATCAGACACAAAGGTCTTTACCACGGATGGCCGGCATTTTTCTTTGAGTTTTCGCCCTACGGCATGCGTTACGGTTGCGGGTACTACGAAGCTTCTCCAAAGACGATGGAATGCGTCAGAACGCTCATTCTTGAGCAAGACAAGACTTTTAAGCAAGCCTTGAAGTCGTACAAGTCGCAAAAGGTTTTCACCCTTGACGGAGCAAAATACAAGCGCAGCCGTTACCCCGAACAGCCCGAAGAGATCAAAAATTGGCTTGACAGAAAGAGCCTTTGTATGATGCACTCAAACGACGATTTTGAACTGCTTTTTTCGGAGGAACTGACAGAAGTAATCGCAGATGCGTTTATGTCATTGAAGCCGTTTTACTATCTTTTAATCAAGGCTGAAATGATGAAAGACGAGACTTGAACGGTGGAGGAACAAAATGAGCAAACTGATAACAATAAAGAGTGAAGAGCTTACGGTGGAGATTTCCACCCTCGGCGCAGAATTAAGACGGATTTACGACACGCAGGGAACAGATTTCCTTTGGGACGGCAATCCCGAATTTTGGACAGGCCGTGCACCGATTTTATTCCCGATTTGCGGAGGGCTCAAAAACGGCAAATACAGCTACGGCGGTAAGGAGTACCAACTGACAAAACACGGCTTCGCCAGAAGAAGCGAATTTGAAACAGAAGCGATTGATGAAAACTCTGCGGTCTTCTTGCTTAAATCAAACGCTGAAACAAAGGTCTCCTACCCCTTTGATTTTGAATTCAGGGTAAGTTATGAACTAAAAGGACGTTCACTTTCCGTAAAGTATTCTGTAACTAACCCGTCAGACGGTGAAATCCTCTTTTCCTTCGGCTCTCACGAAGCCTACGCCTGTCCCGACGGGATTGAGAACTACGTAATCGAGTTTGAAAAAGAAGAAAGCCTCGACAGTCTCTGCATTGTTGACAACCTTCTCACAGGGGAAGCTGTCCCGATTATGAAGAACGAAACCACGCTCCCCCTTGATTATAAATACTTTGAGATTGACGCTCTTTGTTTCAAGGACATAAAATCAAGAAAAGTAAGTTTAAATCACAAACTTTCGGACAGAAAGACAGTGATAGAATTTGATGATTTTGAGTACTTTCTTCTTTGGACAAAGCCCAAAGCAGGCTATCTGTGCATCGAGCTGAATGCGGGCATCGACGACATCGTAGGCTCAAGCTACGAGCTGAGCAAAAAGGCGGGAATCATCCGACTTAACGGCAAAGAAAACTTTGAGTTAAACCACGTCATCAGCTTTTATTCATAAACCAAAACAACAATTTCAGAGAAAACAGCAACAAAAAATCACGGGCGTTTTGCCCGTGATTTTCGTTTATAAACTAAATCTGTCAGTTAGCTTTTGAACCGTCTTGACTAAATTAAGGCTTATTTCTTCTCCAAGTAACCTTTTCTGTAAAGGAGTTCAGCGTTAAGAACAGCACCGCCTGCCGCACCGCGAAGTGTGTTGTGGGAAAGGCCTACAAACTTGTAATCGAATACGTTGTCGCTTCTAAGTCTGCCGAGGCTTATGCCCATACCTTTTTCGATGTCACGGTCAAGTCCTGTCTGAGGACGGTTGAACTCTTCAAAGTAATTGAGGAACTGCTTGGGAGCAGAGGGGAGTCCAAGCTCCTGCGGAACGCCCTTGTACTCTCTCCAAATGGAAATGATGTCTTCTGCAGAGGGCTTGATTCTCTTGAAAGAGAGAGAAACGGAAGCCAAGTGACCGTCAGAAACAGGAACTCTGATGCACGTAGCAGAAATCATGGGTTCGGAAGCAGAAATGATGAAATCGTTTTCGATGTGACCCCAGAGTTTGAGAGGTTCTTTTTCAGTCTTTTCTTCCTCGCCGCCAATGTAAGGGATGACATTATCAACGATGTCGGGGAAAGTCTCAAAAGTCTTACCCGCACCGGAAATAGCCTGGAAAGTAGTAACGCTGATCTTGCTCACACCAAACTTCAAAAGAGGTGTAACAGCGGGAACGTAGCTCTGGATAGAGCAGTTGGGCTTAACCGCAATAAAGCCTCTGGTTGTGCCCAAACGCTTGCGCTGAGAGGGGATGATGTCAATGTGTTCAGGGTTAATTTCGGGGATAACCATGGGAACATCATTAGTCCAACGATTAGCAGAGTTATTGGACACAACGGGGGTTTCAGCCCTTGCGTATGCCTCTTCCAAAAGAAGGATGTCAGCCTTAGGCATATCCACTGCACAGAAAACGAAATCGCAGCAAGAGGAAACACCTTCAACGTCAGCAGCATCCATCATGATCATGTTGCTTACGTTAGCGGGAATGGACTGTTTCATCTTCCAACGTCCCTGAACTGCCTCGGAGTACTTCATTCCTGCGGAACGAGCACTTGCCGCCAAAACAGAAATTTCAAAATAAGGGTGGTCTGCGAGAAGTGTAATAAATCTCTGACCAACCATACCGGTTGCACCGATAATGCCGCATTTGAGCTTAGTAATTTGTTCCATACTATTCCTCCGTAACCAAAGGGCGGAAGCAAAAATCAAAGTCGGAACAGCCTTGACAGCTTCGCCTTTTGGCAATTAATTTGTTGTAATTGCAAAAATTATCAGAACTGATTCTATTCATTGCGCTTCTGTGGGGGACTGCAAAACCTTTGCCGTCCCCCAACAGTTTCAGACGATTTTTAATTGTTAAGCAGCAGCTTCGGTGCTTTCTTCAACAGAAGCTTCTGCGCTTTCTTCAGCCTCTTCGCTTACTTCCTCGGAAGCGTCAGCCTCGGAAACATCAGCCTCGGAAGACTTATCTTCTGTACTGCTTTCATCCTTCTCATCAGCCTCAGGCTTTTCATCAACCGCAAATCCTTCGGGTGCGCCGCCGAATGTGGTGAGGTTGTAGTACTTCTTCAAGCTATCCCAAGAAGTGATGTTTTTGTTTTCACCGGTAGCAAGCTTGCCGTCGGGAGTTTCCTCGGTTACGGAACCTTCTTCAATGAGGGAAAGGTTGATAGAGGTAAGCTTTTCAACGTCAAACGCATTTTCAAGAGCAGAGATATCAGTAATGCCGTTGTTGCCGCTGAGGACAACAGTAGTAGCTGCTGCCATGCCTTTATCTTCTGCGAAAGCGCCGAGGTCGGAAATCTTATTGTTGTGAAGGTCGATGCTGGTAACCGCATCAAGCTTAGCAACTCCGCTGATGTCGGAGATGCTGTTGTTCTTTGCGCTGAGAGTGGTAAGCTTGGAAAGCTCTACAATACCGTTAAGGTTTGTAAGCTTGTTGTTGTTAACGGAAAGGCTTGTAATCTTGGAGCAAGAGCCCAAAGCAGCAGCGTCGGCGATGCTGTTGTTGCTGAGTTCAACCGTTTCAAGCTGTGCGAGAGAAGAAAGTGCGGAAATGTCGCTGATGCTGTTATCATTGAGATAAAGCTTTTCGATTTCAATGCAATTTGCGAGGGCGGAAACAGAAGAAACTTCGTTATTGCTGAGGTCAAGTTCAACAAGAGAGCCCTTGTTTGCCAAAGCGCTGATGTCTGAAATTTTATTACCGCTTGCATAGAATGTGTAAAGCTCAGCCTTGTCAGCAAGAACAGAAATGTCGCTGATACCGAGGTTGGAAATGTTGACCTGATTGAGCTTGGAAAGGCCCGCGAGAGGAGCAATGTCCTTAACAGGTGTGTTAGCCACTGCAACCATGCTCATGTTTTCAAGACCGCTGAGAGCGCTGAGGTCTCTTACCTGAGTACCCATCGCTTCAAAGAACTCAAGGTTCTTGCAGTTTTCAATACCGCTGAGGTCCTTAAGAGAAGAATAACCTGCAGCAAAGTATTCAAGCTTTTCAAGGCTGCCAAGGTCGCTGAAGTTCTTCAAAGAAGTGAGGTCGTTAACCTTGTTGCTTTCGGGAATGGTGCCAAGGTAACCGTACTGATAATAATAGTACCATGTGGTATAGTAATTTCTGAGTTTAATACCGGAAATATCAAGAACTCTGAGGTTGTTAAAGAGAGAAACGTCCTTAGCAGAATCAAAGTCGTAATACACAACTACTCTGTGGTCATCAAGGTTGATCTCGTCTTCAGAAGACTCGTCCTTGGAATCCTCATCCTCGTCTTCGTCTTTTTCTTCCTCATCAACGTCAACAGATGCCTCGTGGAAGTTATTTATCATATCATCTGCATAAACCGAGTCACCTAAAATGACTGCAGCTTCATAACCTGTTTCGTCCTTGTTAACCTCACAGGTTACAACAAAAGCCTCGTACTTGGAAAGCAAGTCTTCGTCCAAATCTCTTGCGTGTACATCGAGAGCGTCTGCAAGTGCAATTGCAAAATCTCCGTCTTCAAACAAAGGAGAAGTGTTGAGATACTTGGTAACAGCCAAAACACCCGCAAGGGCAGCGACTACAACACAAGCCACTATTGTGATGATAAGCATTCTCTTTTGCGACTTCTTCGCATAATTCTTTGCCATTTTAGTTTACCTCCGGATTTTTATAAACAGGCACACCACAATGCACCCATTTTCAAATATACGTCTATTTATAATACCACCATTCAACCGAAAAAGCAATAGTTTTTTGACAAAAGTTTTATCAGTAAGAGCATTATTTTAATGCTTATGTGATTACCGAAACAAAAAGCCCCGTCTTCCTGACTGACACAGAAAATCGGGGCGCTCCATCAATTTATTTTTGTTTTCGGTTTATTGCTTGGGCTCAGGCTTAATCTCTCCAAACAAAAACGGAATGACCTGGCCTCGTTCCAGTTGGAAAGAAAGCGAAATCTCATCGTACAGAAGCCTCTCTGCCTCTTTAAGAATGCGCTCGTCAGCCATCCGCAGTTTTCTTCCTGCCGCATTCATTTCCTCTCTTAGCTTAAACAAAATTTTAACAATGCGGGCAAGCTTTCTCCTGTCACCCGTTACTACCAGCTGTTTATAACGTTCTTGCCGTTGCTTGTCTTCCTTAATGTGAACCTCCTCTGCGTCCTCGTAATCCGAGACCATCGCAAGGATCTCCTCCGGCATCAAAACCGGATGAATTTTTTGAGTGAGCAAAGAATTCTCTTTGGGAACAAACAAAGTGGACTTTGCATCATAAATCGGTCTTAAAACAAAGTATACGCCTGACTCAGTTCCAAAACTTCTGACAGTCACATCAGAAATTCTGCACACGCCCGTAGCTCCGTAATAAACCAAGTCACCTACCTTAAACAACGCAAATACCCCCATTCAAGAAGTCATAAAAACAGCGTGCACTGCTGTTACGGCGATGATCTGACAGCAAAAGCACGCGTCAATTATGAACTAACCATTAACATTTAACATATAAATAAAAAATTTTGTATCTAAATCTGTCTATATTATAACACTATTAACGTTTTTTGTCAAGCGTTTTTGTACACCTAAGTTTTTAACATTTTTTAAAACGACTTAGAAAACAACTCCGAATAAACAAGCTTCCCGTTTACTCTCTCGGACTTCATAAGTGAAACACAGTTCACGGTCATGTCTGTTTCCGCAACGGAAACCGTCGGCTTTTTATCGCTTACCAACTCCCTGGCGAGGGTAACGTGGGGTTTAAAGGGGCGTGCATCTACCTCAAAGCCCTTTTCTGCAAGGCCGTTCTTTATTGAGTAAACCAACGAATCCAAAGCAGAACACTTTTTCAACCCCGCCCAATAAAGATTCCCGAAATTTCCAAAGCCTTTGAGCGAAATCTCAAAAGGAGCGTGCCCTTCTGTGGCCTGTGAAATAACCTCCGTTAACTCTTTAACTCGGTTACTCTCTCCAATGAAAGCAAGGGTAAGATGCAAATTTTCCGCACGGGTAAAATTACCGGAAACAGCTTCACTTCGCAAATCGTTAATTGCAGAAACGAGGGAACGTAGCATTTCTTCGGAAAATCTAACTGCGATAAAAAGTCTCATAACCTGCTCCTAAAACTTGTATTTCGTGAACACATAAGGGTAAACCGCTGTGCCGAATAAACCTATGATGAAGTATCTCAACGCCCAGAAAAAAGCTTCGTCCGGAAAAACTGCTTTAAGCCCTGATTTTATTACGAGAACCGCCGCTGCCCCGATTAAGAGACGTAAAATTTTTTTAAAAACCGTTCCGTTCACGTCAAACTTTATAAACCGACTCTCAATCAAAAAACCTATAAGTGCACCGGCACCCATTCCGAGGGTTTTTATTGTATCCGCGGTAGGCTCAAAAAACAGTGCCGAGAGAGAAACAAGAAACACAACGGCAAAAAGATAATAACGCTTTTCGTAAAACTTATCGTATGCATAAATTATAAAAAACGGAATCGCCACTCCAAGTGCTGCGCCCATTAAGGTATCTGTAGGATAATGAACACCCAGATAAACCCTTGAAAGCATAACAAGCGGAATGCAAACAAGGCACACCAAAAGCCACGCTCTACCATGCTTTTTCCCCTTTTCCCCAATAGCGATGGCAGAGGTCATTGAAGCCACATTCATGCTGTGACCGCTTGGGAAAGAGTAGGATTCTTTAAGACTTACCGTATCCACCAATCCTTGCGTTTCCACGTAACGTACAGAGTAATTCCCGTTTGCAAAAGGTCTCGGACGCCGTACCAAGTCCTTGATAATGCCGTTAAGTGCCGCTGAGGAGTAAAGGGACAGCATCATTGACTCGCCCAACCTCTTGTTATAGCACCAATAAATGTACAGCACCGCAAAAATGAAAACGACTTCTTCGCCCAGAAGAGTGCAGACCATAAAAAACGAATCCCAAAGCTTTCCGAAAAAGCCGTCGGTGTGCAAACTTTGTAAAGCACTCTGCAAAAATCCGTCAATACTGTAAATAAATTCCAAAAAATCCCCTCCAAGCGAAAAAAGCAAAATCAAATAAATTTAATAAATAAAATGATAAAAAGTGAGTTTTTTCCTTTCAAGTTTCGTCTATACTCTATGTAACAAAGACCTCTCAAGAAATCCGAAAGCCTTGAAGCTTTTTCAAACTATTTTAAACCCCAAACTCTAAAATGTCAACAAAAACAGACGCCTTTAAACTTAACACTTGAAAAAGGTGTTGAAAAATGATAGAATGTAAAAAATGTTTGTACTGCTTCGAAACCGTCGGATTTTAAGGAGGA
>JAFXKQ010000123.1 GCA_017531625.1 Clostridia bacterium
ATCGCCAAAGATATAGCAAGGTTTTTACCTACACTGAAAGGAACACCGTTTATCTCTATGTTTACATAGTACTCGCACTCATCGGCAAAAGCGTTAAAAGCATTAACAAAATCGTCGTTCCTTAAGTACCCGAGAATTGCATCGGTCAAGTCTTCCTCTTCATCGTATACAGCGTCATGACCCAAGCCGTTACAATAAACATAGTAGTCTCTGCCACCGTCAACAACCTCTGCACTGAAAAGAAGCATTATACCGTCACGTTCTTCTCCGTAACCGTAGCCGTTATAGTAGTAATAATCTTCTGCAAAAACTGCAGGAAGTTCCCCACCGAGGCTTTCCACGGTTACAACGGCAATGTCTACGCTAAATTTATTGCTTATGTTTTCAAGCTTTGAGCTAAGTCTTGCTTCCTCGCTGTCTGTAAGAACATTTGCGCCGTCAACTACATAGGAAGGATGCTCCGCCGCAGAAACGCTTATCAGGCTTAACGCCAACATAAAAACAACCGTAAGTAATGCAATTATTCTTTTATTCACAACAAGCACCTCCTTACAGTAACCACAAAAGGTAGGACACGGCGAACGCCGCCGCACCGATTGCAGCGGTAAGGCCGAAAAGCCATCTCTTATAAGCGCCCTTGTCTACGGGAAGGTCGCCCACAAACTTGCCCGTTTGGCCGTTCATGGCGAAGGTGTATTTCTTCCCCTTCCAGGTGGTGTTGAGCAACCACACGGGATAAAGTGCATACTTAGCCTTGCCGTTTTGAAGCTGTATGCTTGTATGCTCGGGCATAACGGAGGTGTAGCCCTGAACCGTTGACGCAAAAGCGTTTTCAGTGCTTCTTTTAATTCTGTCGTTGGCACGGGTTATGCTCTGCTCGGAATCAACATCGTATTTATCCGCAAGATAACCGGACAGGTACGCCGTCTGGAAATCAACCGCATCCTTGAAATCAAAGGGTTCTATGGATTCCATAAGGTCGTCCGCCATCTTGGTTGAACCGTCCACGGGCACTCTTTCAAAGCCGACGTTTCCCGCACGGAGCACGGAGTAGAAGCTGGTTTCCGTGAAATCGTAGTCGCCGCTGCTCCAACAGCGAATCCGTGTCGCCTTGTAACGCACGTTGGCATCTACATCCGCGTCAAAGAGCCAAAACGGTACGTACACGCCCTTTATTTCGTCTATGTGGTTCTCGTTCTTGAAAACCTTGGGAAGCAGACGCTTGCCCTCGTAATGCTTTTTGAGTGCCTTCTTTGCCGCTTCCTTATCCAGCTTAAAGGGGATTACATAGTCCGGTTTAAGCGCACCTGTAAACTGTCCCATCATAACCACGGGATTATCACAGAACGGACAGCTTGAAGCCGCCGTAGTTGCATCTGCCACTATTTCGCCGCCGCAGGAATTACAGGAGTAAACACGCATTCCGTCAGTTTCGCCCTCGGCCCATTCCGTGCCGGCGTTGGTTTCCCACGTCATGTTGTCGCCCTGTTCCTTATTCAGCACGTCATCAAAGGATTTTAGAGTTTCAACCTCGTATTCGGTGTCGCAATAGGGACATTTCATGTTTTGTGATGCGCTGTCAAACTCTATCTGACCGCCGCAGCACGGGCACTTGTATTGTAATTCTGCCAATGCTATCACTCCTTTGAAAAATTAGTTTTTCTTTACCGCTTGCCCGCAATTGGGGCAAAAATTAGGTGGATTTTTTGCGTTTTCAAAAGGCACGC
>JAFXKQ010000124.1 GCA_017531625.1 Clostridia bacterium
CATTGATGCTGCGTGGTCGCCGATTGCGGGACCTCTTCCAAGGGGCTCAACACCGTAAATCTCAACGGGGTCGGCAAGGAAGGGAATAAATGTACCGATTGAATTGGAACCGCCGCCAACGCAAGCTGTTACGGCATCGGGAAGATGGCCTGTCATTTCTAGGAACTGCTCTCTCGCTTCCTGACCGATGATGGTTTGGAAATCTCTTACCATCATGGGGAAGGGATGGGGACCGAGAACGCTTCCGATGCAGTAAATGGCGGTTTCGTACTCGTTCATGTAAGCTTCAAAAGCAGCATCAACCGCTTCTTTAAGAGTCTTTAAGCCGTGAGTAACGGGAACGACTCTGGCTCCGAGCATTTTCATCCTCGTAACGTTGGGAGCCTGCTTTGCAATGTCGACCTCGCCCATGTAAATGTCGCATTCCAAGCCGTAAAAAGCCGCCGCCGTTGCGAGGGCTACGCCGTGCTGACCTGCACCGGTTTCTGCAATCAGCTTCTTTTTGCCGAGGTATTTTGCGAGCAAGCCTTCGCCCATGCAGTGGTTGAGCTTGTGAGCGCCCGAATGGTTAAGGTCTTCACGCTTGAGGTAGATTTGATACGTGCCGAGCTTGTTGGAAAGCCTTTCGCAATGGTAAACGGGGGTAGGTCTGCCCTGGAAATTACGTCTGATGCGTCTGAGCTCGTTAATAAAAGATTCGCTTTGGCAAATCGTCATGTACGCCTTTGTAATTTCTTCAAAGGCGGGCTTGAGCTTGTCAGAAATGTATGAACCGCCGTAAGGACCGAAAAAGCCCTTTTCATCGGGGTATTCTTTTAAATAGCTATCAAAATCTCTATACTTATTCATTTTCTTATCCTTTCAAAACTGTTTGTACTGATTTTGGATTAATAAACGGACCGTACAGAGATACGCCATCGTCTTGTCATTAGCTTTTGCATAACTTTATCCTCTCAAACAGCCAATAATTGAATTCGCAAATGCAAGATTACACAAAGTCATTATAGACTTCACTGTGATTTTTGTCAAGTGCTTTTTGCCTCGTTAAAGGTCATTAGAGGGAAGCCGAAACCGCTTCGGAGCTGTCCTTTACGTCCACGAGGAAGCGGAGCCAGTCCGCACCGCTTTCGATGAGGAGCAC
The DNA here is from genome assembly GCA_017531625.1 of Clostridia bacterium. GTDB lineage: Bacteria > Bacillota > Clostridia > Oscillospirales > CAG-382 > SIG636. Next base: position 1,142 of record JAFXKQ010000124.1, read on the forward strand.
AACACCGCAAACGATGAATGCGCTTACAACCACTCCAAGGGCGATGGGAGGGAACGCTTTTTTGAATTTGAGCTGTAAAACCATCGCAACCAAGCACCCCGTCCATGCTCCTGTTCCCGGCAAAGGAACTGCAACAAAGCCCATAAGTCCTAAAAAGAGGGCGTTGTGATTTATTTTTTCAGCTTTGGATTTTCCCTTTTCCAGAATAAGGCGAAAGGGTTTGCCAAACTTTTCATAAGAGCTGAGCCATTTCAAAACCTTCATTCCGAAAAACAGAAGAAACGGCACGGGAATTAGGTTCCCGACTACGGAAAGAACCGCTGACTGCCACAGCTCCAACCCTTGGGCATAACCTACAGGGAGAGCACCTCTCAGTTCAATTACGGGAACCATGCTTATTAACAAGGTTGTCAGAATTTTTTTCATTTTGGTAATTCCTATCTAAAAAAAGTTGTCTGTTCAGCGTTTTGCGGGTTATCACTTTAACTTGTCGGCAAAGAAGCAGGCATCGCCGAAAGAGAAGAAACGGTACTTCTGTTCCACCGCCTCACGGTAGATTTTCATTGTTTCTTCGTATCCCGCAAAGGCAGAAACCAGCATTATAAGGGTGCTTTCGGGCAAATGAAAATTGGTAATCAAGCCGTCAATCAGCTTGAAACGGTAGCCCGGGTAGATAAAAATGTCTGTCTGTCCTTCGTAAGGGCGCAAAAAACCGTTTTCATCCGCAACGCTTTCGAGTACACGGCAGGAGGTTGTGCCCACGGAAATAACTCTTCCGCCCTTGGCTTTGATTCCGTTTATGAGGTCTGCGGTTTCCTGGGTGATTTTGATGTACTCGCTGTGCATTTTGTGTTTTGAAAGGTCGTCTTCTTTAACAGGGCGAAATGTGCCTAAGCCCACATGCAGAAGAACCTTTGCAACGGTGACGCCTTTGGCTTTAAGGCGGTCAAGGAGTTCTTCCGTAAAGTGGAGCCCTGCTGTGGGCGCCGCCGCCGAACCGTTTGTTTTAGCATAAACCGTCTGGTAACGGTCCTTGTCTTCAAGTTTTTGAGTAATGTAAGGGGGGAGTGGCATGAGTCCGATTTGTTCGATAGCCTCGATAAAATTTCCTTCGCACTCAAATTCGATTAAACGTAACCCCTCTTCAACCACTTCTTTAACCACGCCTTTTAAGTTATCGCTGAAAATCAATCTTTCTCCGGGGCGTGTTTTTTTTCCGGGACGTGTGAGGCATTTCCAAACCACTTTATCGCCCTTTTCTTGGGTGAGGAGCACCACCTCGATTTCTCCGGCGTGGGTTTCGCTCCGCGCGTAGAGCCTCGCAGGAATTACCCTCGTGTCATTGAGTACAAGACAGTCACCGTCTCCGAGCTGGCTCTCTATGTCCGTGAAAACGCCGTGCCGTATTACTTTTTCAGACCTGTCAAAGCTAAGAAGCCTTGAAGAATCCCGTTTTTCAAGCGGGCTCTGGGCTATAAGCTCCTTTGGTAAATCGTAATAATAGCTTGACAACTTCATTAAATCCATAAAAACCTCTCTTGTGTTACCGCCCTTTTGCTACCTTTATTTCCTTGACAAGCAAATGCTTTTGTGCTATCATTATCAAACAATGTATAATAAAATATACTAAGGTAAGCAGTTGGGTTCCGTTTCGGTGCCGACTGAACTTATATTATAGACTATTGCAACATTATTTTCAACAGTTTTTTTAGGGGGACAGACATAAAATGGCAAAAAACACTATTTTTACGGGTACAGCTACGGCTTTGGTTACCCCTCTTGACGAGAACGGTATCAATTACGAGCTTTTTGGTAAACTTGTTGAATTTCAAATAAATCAGGGCGTTAACGCTTTGGTGGTCTGCGGTACCACCGGCGAGGCTTCCACCCTTACGGATGACGAGCACAGAGATGCGATTTCATTCGTTTCCAAGACTGCGGCGGGCAGAGTTCCTGTTATTGCAGGTACGGGAAGTAATGATACGGCTTATGCTATTGAACTTTCGAAGCACGCTTGTGAGGCGGGTGCAGATGCACTTCTTCTTGTAACCCCTTACTACAACAAGGCGACTCAAAAGGGACTTATTCGCATGTTCACCGAGATAACAGAGGCAACGGACAGACCTGTTATTCTTTACAACGTGCCCGGACGTACAGGGTGCAACATTTTGCCCAAGACTTACAGAGAGCTTGCAGAGCATCCCCGCATTGTTGCGGCAAAGGAAGCTAACGGAAACCTCTCCTCTGTTGCGGAGACAATTTCCCTTTGCGGAGACATGCTTGACATTTATTCCGGCAACGATGACCAGATAGTTCCCATTATGGCTCTCGGCGGTAAGGGCGTTATCAGCGTGCTTTCAAACATTATGCCTAAGAAGACTGCGGAGATGACCTCTCTTATGCTCGAAGGCAAGGTTAAGGAAAGTGCTAAGATTCAGATCGATTTGATTCCTCTCATTAACGCATTGTTCTGCGAGGTCAACCCCATCCCAGTCAAGGCGGCGTGTGCGGCAATGGGACTTTGCAAGGATTATGTACGTTCTCCTCTCACCGAGATGGAAAGCGTTAATAAGGAAATGCTTCTTGCTCTCATGCGCAAGGAAGGTCTTATTGCTTAGTTTGGTTCAAACTGTTAGATTTGTGTTAAGCGCAGAGGTAACAGAAAAGGCGTTTGGCTAAATTTGTAAAAAGGGAAGTTTGCGACAGATGAAGATAATTGTTTGCGGTTCGGCAGGTAGAATGGGCAGAGTGCTGTCTGAGAAAATAGAAAACAGCAAGGGGCTTTGCGTGGCGTGCGGAGTAGATGTAACAAACGCTGTTTCCGCTTCCTACCCTCTCGTTGAGGACATTAATGACTTCGACGGTGATGCTGACGTTATTGTTGATTTTTCTCACCACAGTCAGACGGAGAAGCTTTGTTCTTACGCTGTAAGGCGTGGGATTCCCATGGTTATAGCTACTACGGGTCAGACCGAGGCGGAAAACGCAATCATCAAAAAGGCGGCTGAATCTGTTGCTGTGTTTAAGTCTGCCAACATGTCATTGGGTGTTGCCGTGCTTTGCGAGCTTGCCCGCAGAGCGGCGGCTGTTCTTGAAGGCGCAGACATAGAGATTCTCGAAAAGCACCACAACAAAAAACTTGATGCTCCCAGTGGCACCGCTCTTTTGATTGCTGATGAGATTAAAAGCGTTTTACCCGAAAAAGAGTACGTTTATGACCGCAGTGCAAAGCGTGCGGCGCGTGACGTTAAAGAAATCGGGATACAGTCAATCAGGGCAGGCAACATAGTGGGTGAGCACGAAGTTTTGTTCGCTTTGGGAAACGAGCACATCACGATTTCCCACAGTGCCCTTAACCGTGGCCTTTTTGCGGACGGCGCAATTTCGGCGGCTAAGTTTATTATCGGCAAGAGCGCAGGGTTTTACGACATGAAGAGTCTGCTTGCTGATTGAGTTGAAGAATAAATGAATCTGAATTGAAAGGAATTTCAGTTTCTTATGAGTAGAAAATCCGGTGTGTTTTTGAATGTTTCTTCTCTTCCGTCTCCTTTTGGTATCGGAGTTTTCGGAAGAGAGGCTAAGATTTGGATCGACAGCCTTGAGGAAAGCGGATTTGGCATTTGGCAGGTTTTGCCGTTTAACCCCATCGGTTGCGGAAATTCCCCTTATGCATCGCCCTCGGCTTTTGCGGGTAACGTGCTTTACATTGACCCACGTGTTCTCGCTGAGGCAGAGCTTTTGACTTACAACGAGGTGGTTGAGAGCTTTTACCACGGTTCACCTTACACGGTGGATTACGGTTTTGCCACGGAAAAGAAGGAGTTCTTGCTCAGACGTGCTTTTTCACGTGCGGATACGGCGCTTCTTGAAAAGGTCAGAAAGTTTGGCGAGGACAACAAGCACATTAAAGACTACGCTCTTTTCCTCGTGGCTAAAAAGCACAACGATGATAAGCCTTGGTGGCTCTGGGGCAGAGAATACGATTACAAAAACGCTGTGGAGATTGAAAAGCTGTACTATGACGAGGTTATGTATCACCTTTTCTGCCAGTACCTTTTCTTCGGGCAGTGGGCCGAGATAAAGGCTTATGCCAACAAAAAAGGGATAGAAGTTTTTGGCGACATGCCGATCTACGTTTCGCAGGACTCTGCTGACGTGTGGACGGACAGCAAGCAGTTTTTACTTGATGAAAAAACGAAGCTTCCGACGGACGTTGCGGGCGTTCCCCCCGATTTCTTCTCTCCCGACGGTCAGCTTTGGGGCAACCCGCTTTACGATTGGGAAACCATGGAGAAGGATGGGTTCAAGTGGTGGCGCGAGCGCATTGAAGGAAACCTTCGCCTTTATGACATTGTGAGAATCGACCATTTCAGGGCTTTTGCTTCCTACTACGCCATCCCTTACGGCGCAGAAACGGCAAAGGAGGGCGAGTGGCGAGAAGGCGTGGGCTTCAAGTTCTTTGAGGCGCTGGCTGATGTCATGGATAAGGATAAGATCATCGCTGAGGACCTCGGCACCTTCGGCGAGGACGTGGTGAAGCTTTTGGAAGACACGGGCTTCCCCGGAATGAGGGTTGTACAGTTCGGCATGGCGTTTGATGAAGAAAGTACCCATACTCCCCACAACTGTAACGAGAACTGTGTTGCATACCTTGGCACTCACGATAACAACACCCTGTTAGGTTGGTTGTTTGAGATTGACGAGAGGGAAAGAGATTACGTTCTCGCTTACTGTGCGGCTGACAAAAACGGTTGGGATGTGGGCGGTTACAAAGCTCCCGCTTGCCGTAGAATTATCGAAACGGTTTGGCGTTCCGGCGCAAAAATTGCTATGATTTCGTTCCAGGACATTTGCGGATTCGGCGCTGACGCAAGAATGAACACCCCCGGCACCGCTGAAGGGAACTGGTGCTTCCGTGCGACGGAGGAAAACATTGAGTCCTATGATAAGGGCTATTACAAGTGGATAAACTTTGTGTTCAGACGTTTAAATCGACTTCTTGTTGAAAAGAAGACCGATGAAACGGCTGAGGATAAAGAGAGCGATAAATAAAATACGAAAGGAAAAAAAGAGAATGACTATTTGCGGAGTTGATAGACTTGACGAGTACAAGGGAGTCCTTAAAGATGCAAGAATCGGCGTACTTACTGCACCTACCGGCGTGAATAAGAAGTTTAAGCCCACGTATGAGGTTTTAGCTGAGGATTACAAGGTTACAGCACTTTTTGCTCCCGAACACGGAATAAGAGGTGACGCTCAGGCGGGCGCACACATTTCCACCTACGTTGATGACGAAACGGGACTTACGGTTTACAGCCTTTACGGTGAGAACAAGTATCCCAAGGAAGAAATGCTTTCAAACATTGATGTCATGGTCTTTGACATGCAGGACGTGGGCGCAAGATACTACACTTACCTTTACGCACTTTCTCACACAATGATAGCTTGTGCACGTGACGGAAAAGAACTCTTTGTTCTTGACAGACCCAATCCCATTAACGGGCTTACTGTTGAAGGCACCATCCTTGACGAACAGTACCCCAGCGGAGTTGGCGAGTACGCTATTCCCGTGCGTTACGGCCTTACCATAGGCGAGTTTGCACTTTACATCAATAAGGTTAAGAACATTGGCTGTAAGCTTACGGTTGTTCCCTGCGAGAATTGGAAGAGAAGCATGTGGTTTGACCAGACAGGACTTCCCTGGATTCTTCCTTCTCCCAACATGCCCAACCCCGTAAACGCTTCCCTCAACTACATAGCTACCTGCTACTTTGAAGGAACAAACATTTCCGAGGGCAGAGGAACAACAATGCCCTTTGAGCTTGTAGGCGCTCCTTTCCTTAACGGTAAGGCTCTTGAGGAGGAACTCAACGCTCATAAGCTCGACGGCGTTCACTTCCGCCGTACCTATTTCACGCCCACCTTTGAAAAGCATGCAGGCACAAGATGCGAGGGCGTACAGCTTCACATAACTGACAGAAAGGCTTACCGTCCCTTCGAGGCAGGTATGTACCTCTACCAGGCAATCAAGAAGCAAGCCGGCGACAACATGAAGCTTTTGAACAACGGCATGCACCTTGTTCATCTTTTCGGCGACAAGACCATCCTTGACGACGACTTTAATGTTGCTAAATGTGTGAAGCTTGCGGATAAAACTTCCAAGAAGTTTAAGAAGGAATCCAAGGAATTCTGGATTTATTAATTGATAAATAAGTTAATTCTTTTTACGGTTAAAGTACGGTTTTAAGGGGCTGCTTCAAGCTTTTGCTTGAAGTAGCCCTTTTCAGTCTTTGTCAAGAAGAAGGACGGCTCTGCATATAATAAAAAGGGGGTTATTATATGTCAGAGATTTTGTATTTGTTTTTTAAGCGGTTTGTTTTTCTTTTTCTTCGCAGTAGTGGCACGGGCTCGTTTCCTCCGCCGCTTTCTCCCAAGGAGGAGAGCGAATGCTTTATTAAATGCAAGGCAGGGGACAAGGATGCGAGGGATAAGCTGATTTTACACAATTTACGGCTGGTTGCTCACATAGTAAAGAAGTATTACACCTCGTACAAGGAACAGGACGACCTTATTTCCATCGGAACCATTGGGCTGATAAAAGCCATTGATTCCTTTAAGCCGGAAACGGGTACACGCTTTGCCACTTATGCCGGCAAGTGTTTGCAGAACGAAATCCTGATGCATTTCCGAGCGCAGAAAAAACTTGCCCTTGAAACCTCAATTAACGACAGCGTGGACGTAGACAAGGACGGGAATCCCCTTACTTACCTTGACATTATCTGCTCGGACGAGAACATAGTAGACGAAATAGACAAAAGCATAAAGCTCAGCACGGTGAAAAAAGCTATCGTTCAAAGGTTGACCGAGAAGGAGAGAACGATTATTCTGCTTCGCTACGGGTTGACGGCGGAGGGAAAAATCTATGCTCAACGTGAGGTGGCGGAAATGCTTGGGATTTCACGTTCCTACGTCTCTCGTCTCGAAAAAGCGGCGCTTGACAAACTAAAAGCTCTGCTGAAGTGTTGAAGAAGCGCTGCGAAAAAGGCAACCAAGGGCAAATTTTGGCTCTCACAACGAAAAAACGGCAAAACTTAACCCCTCTCATTTTTTGAGAGGGGTTAGTTTATCTTGAATGTTAAGTTTAGTTTGATTTTGCGTCAGTCCTCGTCCTCAAGGTCTTCGTCCGAATCATCGCCGTCTTCGTAGTCGTCGTCTTCGTCCGAATCATCATCTTCTTCGTCAACGGACCCGTCCTGTGGTTGAGCTTTCTTTTTACCGAAGGAAAGCTTGTTTTCTTTACCGTGGGCAAGTCTGTCAATGTTTTC
>JAFXKQ010000125.1 GCA_017531625.1 Clostridia bacterium
GTGCCGTTATTGCAGCTGCTCCCGCCGCTAACGTGAGAAGAGAACGCCCCGCTGAAGGCGACCTCGTTATCCTTCTAGGCGGACGTACAGGTCGTGACGGTTGCGGCGGTGCTACGGGTTCTTCAAAGTCCCACACCGTAGCTTCCCTTGAATCCTGCGGTGCAGAAGTGCAAAAAGGTAACGCTCCCGAGGAGCGCAAACTTCAGCGTCTTTTCAGGAACGCTGAGGCGTCACAACTCATCAAGCGCTGTAATGACTTTGGTGCCGGCGGAGTTTCCGTTGCCATTGGCGAGCTTGCTGACGGCCTTCGTATCAATCTTAACGCAGTTCCCAAAAAGTACGAAGGACTTGACGGAACAGAGCTTGCAATAAGCGAATCTCAGGAACGAATGGCAGTAGTTGTTGCCTGCGACGACAAGGACAGATTTATTGAGCTTGCAACAGCAGAAAACCTTGAAGCGACAGTAGTGGCTGAGGTTACAGAATCTCCCCGTCTTGTAATGAATTGGAACGGGAAAAACATCGTTGACATTTCGAGAGAGTTCCTTAACTCCAACGGTGCTGAAAAGCACATTAAAGTTGCACCCGAAGCTCCCAAAGCTTTTGATAGAGCAGTAGGTACTGACTTTGAGGCTGAACTTACTAAGCTTGCAAAAGACCTTAATGTCTGCTCAAAGCGCGGACTTTCCGAGAGATTCGACTCCACCATCGGCGCAGGCACGGTTCTTATGCCTTTCGGCGGCAAGAACCAGCTCACACCTATCCAGGCTATGGTAAATAAAATCTCCTTAGAAAAGGGAGACACCGAGAGCTGTTCGCTTATGAGCTGGGGTTTCAATCCCTTCATTTCAGAAAAGAGTCCTTTCCACGGTGCTTACCTTGCAGTTGTTGAATCCGTTTCAAAACTCATTGCAACCGGCGCAAGTTTTGAAGACGTTTATCTCACCTTCCAGGAGTATTTCGAAAAACTTAAGAAGGATTCCAAGCGTTGGGGCAAACCCTTTGCGGCTCTTTTAGGTGCTTTTAAAGCTCAGATGGATTTGGACATCGGCTCTATCGGCGGCAAAGACTCCATGAGTGGCAGTTTTGAAAACATTGATGTCCCCCCTACTTTGGTTTCCTTTGCAGTTACAACTGATGACATTAGTAACATCATTTCTAACGAGTTTAAGGGTTCCGGCAACGACGTAGTTCTTATGAAGCCCGAGTACGATAAGAACGGCTTGCCCTGCCCCGAGTCTCTCAAAGCCCTCTACAATAAAGTTACTGAGCTTATGAGAAACGGCAAAGTTCTTTCTGCTTACACCCCCACCTACGGCGGGGTTGCTGAGGCGGTTATGAAAATGAGCTTTGGTAACGGCATCGGCTTTGAGTTTGCTGACGCTGTAAGCCTTAACGAGATTTTTGGCTACTCATATGGTGCATTTGTTCTTGAAATTAACGGCAAGGCTGACAAAGACGCTACTGTTATCGGTAAAACCTCTGCTGAACGCAAAATCAGCTATAAGGGCAAGGTTGTATGTCTCGACCAACTTTTAAAGCTCTACGAGGACGTTTTGGAGCCTATCTTCCCTTGTAACATTCAACAAACCAACAGTAAGCTCCAGGCTTTCAACTTCGAAAGCAAAGAACACCGCAGTGCTTCCGTTAAGGCTGCTAAGCCCAGAGTACTCATTCCTGTGTTCCCGGGCACCAACTGTGAATATGATACAGCAAAGGCACTTGCACGTGCGGGTGCAGAACCTGAGATAATCGTTATAAACAACCTCAGCGCCGCTTCGGTTGGCGAGTCTGTTGATTACTTTGCGAAGCGTCTTAAAGAAGCTCAGATCGTTTTCATTCCAGGCGGATTTTCCGGCGGTGATGAACCCGACGGTTCCGGCAAATTTATTACAGCGTTTTTCAGAAACAGCGCAGTCAAAAACGAAGTTCACGAGCTTCTCAAGAACCGAGACGGGCTTGTAGCCGGCATTTGTAACGGCTTCCAGGCTCTTATCAAACTCGGACTTGTTCCTTACGGGGAAATCATCGACACCAAGGAAGACGATCCTACTTTGACCTTCAATACCATCGGCAGGCATCAATCCCGCTTGGTAAGAACAAGAGTTGCTTCCAACAAATCGCCTTGGCTTATGGAGACAAACGTGGGCGAAATCTATACCGTTCCGATTTCACACGGCGAGGGCAGATTCCTTGCAAGTGACGAACTTATTATGAAGCTCGCCGAAAACGGGCAGATAGCAACGCAGTACGTTGATTTAAACGGAGACGTTACAAACGACATTCACTTCAACCCCAATAACTCCGCCTTTGCCATTGAAGGTATTACCTCTCCCGACGGCAGAGTATTCGGTAAGATGGGACATAGTGAACGTACCGGTTACGGTCTTTATAAGAACGTTGAAGGTGCTTACGACATGAATTTGTTTGAATCTGCTGTTAAGTACTTTAAATAATAAAATTTAATATTTGTGTCTTCGGGGCAGGGTTTGATTCCCGACTGGCGGTAAAGTCCGCGAGCGTTTTTGAACGCAGATTTGGTGAAACTCCAAAACCAACGGTAAAGTCCGGATAAAAGAAGACGTGTTATTATTCTAAGCAGACTGTTTTTTGTTTGCTTTGTTCAGTGCTAACACTAAAACCCCGATTAACATTAACTTGTTAATCGGGGTTTTATCTTTAATTACTCTTATTAATTCATTTATATATTGCCTTTTAGGAACTTTCCCACTAACTATATGCCCATCATAATTCTTTTCTAATTCAGCAAATACTTTTCTTATATTTATAATTGATTCTTCATCAAAAAATTGTTTTTTAGCTAAAACTTCTTCCAAATCATAATTACTTTCTTCTTGCAACAAATTATAATCAGCATTTGGATTTTTTATCGCAGTAAATTTTGCCAAAATGTCTAAAACAACATCATCCA
>JAFXKQ010000126.1 GCA_017531625.1 Clostridia bacterium
GTTATGCTTGGATAAAACTCCCAGCTGTCTTTTGAGGACGGGGAGAAGTATTGGGTTTGGATGGTTTATGATTAAGTTTGAAAAGCACACCGATGAAATAATTGAATACTTCGGTAGCAAGGGCGCAGACCTGAAAAGCGCAATTGTTCTCGTTAAGTCCGATCTGGGCCGTGACATGGTGAGCAAAGATGTATGGGTGCTTCTGACGGAAAAGGAGCTTGCGATCGTTGAGGGCGCTGTAGTCGTTAAACGTAGCGCGGATTCCAAAAAGCCTGTTAAGTCGTTTGAGCAGTCTTACTACGTTTCTTATCCGATTGAAGATGTGGAAAAGCTGGAAAGCGAAGAGATGATTTCCAGTGGGCTTGTCAGCCTTGTTATTGAGGGCGAGAGCGTTCTCGGATTCAACTATTCCAAAACTTTCAGCCATGAGGTTCACATTCTGAAGAGTGCGTTCAATGAGTTGAAAAAAGAAGGAAAAGTTGACGAAAAGAAGCTTAAACTCGACGCGGGGGAAGAACCCTACTGCCCCCATTGCGGACGACGCTACGCAGACCAAAAGCGTAAGATCTGTTCATTCTGTGTGGACAGAAAGCATTTGGTTACCAAGCTTATGGGCTTCTTTGTTAAGTACAAGGGCTACATTGCAATGATCATGCTCACCTTCTTGATGATCACTGCCATCGGTCTTGTTACTCCTTACATAAGCAACAAGGTTTTTTATGACGAAGTGCTTAATGAGGGCGGTAAGTATTACGGCAAAATAATACAGATGGTTCTCGTGATCGTGGGAGTGCGTGTTTTCAGGCTCCTTATTGACATTATTAACGGCATTATTTCCGCATGGGTTTGCACGAGAGTGACCTATGACCTTAAAAAGACAATTTATGATGCCATCAACCGTTTGTCCCTCGGATTCTTTTCTTCAAGACAGACCGGCGGTTTGATGACTCAGATAAACAGCGATGCCACAACCATTTACTGGTTCTTCTGTGACGGGTTCCCTTATTTGGTTACCAACTCTATCCAGCTTGTGGGCGTTGCGGTAATTATGTTTATGACTAACGCAAGTCTTGCGTTGTACACCTTTATAACCGTACCGCTTTTCTTCATTTGCTACCACAGCTTCCACGTTTTGTTTAAGAAGCTTCACGCCCGTGCGTATGCAAGACGCCGTTCGTTAAATTCCCTTATCAGCGACGTGCTTTCGGGAATCAGGGTGGTGAAATCTTTTGCACGTGAAGACCGTGAAGTTAAGAGATTTGATAACAGAAGCCAGGCAGCGGCAGATGCGGATACGATAATTAGTGTTACGTCAAGCAAGACTTTCCCCGTGCTTGCGTTCTTGCTCCAACTCGGCACTTACGTTGTTTGGGCTGTGGGCGGAAGGCAGGTTATGCTCGCTGAGGGTAACATGAGCTACGGTGATTTGGCGGCCTTTATGGCGTACATCTCCATGGTTTATTCTCCCATTGATTTCTTTGCGAACATTTCGGAAACTTGGACTAACTGCCTGAATGCTCTGCAACGCCTCTTTGAAATCAGCGACACGATCCCCGACATTACCGAGAGCGAAAATGCGGTTTCTCCTGCGGAAATCAAGGGAGAGGTTGAATTTAGAAACGTCCACTTCTCTTATGAAGAAGGACGCGAAATTATCAAAGACGTTAGTTTCAAAGTCGAGGCCGGTAAAACTCTGGGAATCGTCGGACACACAGGTGCAGGCAAGAGTACGCTTGCAAACCTTCTTACAAGACTTTATGATCCGTCCAAGGGTTCGGTGTACATTGACGGCATTGATTTGAAACAGCTTTCCTTTACTTCTTTGAGAGACAGCATTGCCATCGTTTCTCAGGAGACTTACCTTTTCCGCGGCTCAATTATGGACAACATTCGTTACGCTGTTCCAAGCGCAAGCAATGAGGAAGTCATTGCAGCGGCGAAGATTGCCTCAGCACATGATTTTATCATTAAGTACCCAGACGGCTACCAGACCGTAGTTGGACTTGGACACAAGGAACTTTCGGGCGGTGAAAGACAGCGTGTGTCCATTGCAAGAGCTGTTTTGAAGAATCCTAAGATTTTGATTCTTGACGAGGCAACCGCAGCCATGGATACCCAAACCGAAAGACAGATTCAAGCGGCACTCAATCGACTTACCAAGGGCAGAACTACGATTATCATAGCTCACCGACTTTCTACCTTGCGTGATGCTGACAACTTGATCGTCATCGAGAGGGGCAAGGTTGAGGAAAGCGGTACAGCAACTGAGCTTTTGAAGAAAAAAGGCATTTATTACAAGCTTTACAAGCTTCAGGCAGAGGCTTTACGTTCCGTTGGTCTTGATTCCGGTGCCGCGCTCGGCGGAGGAAGAGGCCGTGGCGGTTCGCCTTCACGTTAAGTTTTTAACTGAATTTGACCGAAGTTTTGAGTGGACTTGCAGATTAAACGTAACTGACAGAAAAGAGGGATTGCATTGGCTAAGTCCTTTACAGAATTAGTAGAGATAGTTTATTTTACCCCTGAAAATGCAAAGTTTTACGAGACAAAAAACGGTTTTGCTGCCCTTGAGGCTTTTATTCCGCCGGTGGTTAAGGACGATCTTGACGAGATTCTTGCGGAGGAAGGCGGTAATGCGAACAGCGGTGTTGTTACAACGCAAGATGGCGGCAAAGTAAAAAAAGAATGCGTTTGGCAGGACTTGGGCAGGGTTTTCTTTCACCGAGCTTTTCCTTATGAGTTGCCGGATGAGTTTATTTCCGTCCTTGATAAAGACAACAAGGAACACGGCATCATCAGAGCGCTCTCCGATTTTGACGAGAAATCAAGAGAGATCATAAACAAGGCTTTGAAACGTAAGTATTATTGCCCTGAGATAACAAAGATTTATTCCCTTAAAGACCAATTCGGGTACTCCTATTGGAATGTGGAAACCGATAACGGAAAAATGGAAGTGGTTCTGAAAGATACCTTTTCCAGCATTGCAAGAATAAGCGATAATTTTATTGTGATTACGGACATTAGCGGAAATCGTTACAAAATTTCCGATTTGGAGAACTTTGACAGAAAGAGTTACCGCAAAATTGAGCTTTTCCTTTAATCCTCGTTGATTGAGGGAGCTCAGATTGATGAATGAGATTTTTATTCGAATACTGAATTTACTTGAAGACAGGGACAGAAAAATTGAAACATAAAGATTTTCAGTTCGTTGCGCCTGAGCAGATAGCGGTTAAAAACCGTGTAAAAGAGGCAATAGGCGGCGATAGCATAACTTCTATTTTTGAATACAATCTTTCCTTCGACAATCAAAGAGCTTACGGAGCGGTTGCGCTTTCGGGAAACAAGGTTTTCTTTTCGGAAGGGGACGGCGAGGTGAAAACCCTTGCGGTTTCGGATCTGAAAGACATTGAAGCGATTTGTTATGTGGGTTGTGTCTCTGTGGAGTACAATGACGGCGGTGAGCTGAGAGAGCTTTGCCGTTCCGACATGCTGAACGCTGAGAACATTCAGCGCTTTGTTAAACGTGTGCGTGCTATTAACGAGGGGCGCAGTTTTGAGTTTGACGAAGAAGAAAAAAATGTGCTCTGCCCACATTGCGGTACCCCTTTTAGAGAAGGCAGTAAGATTTGCAACAAATGCGCCGACAGGAAAAAGCTTGTGCGAAGACTTATGGGCTTTGCTAAGCCCTACGCAACGGCACTTGTTTTTGCGGTGCTTTTGTACTTCGTTACAAGTGGGCTTAGCCTTGTTTCTCCCATGCTTCAAGCGCACCTCATTGACGACTACATAAACGCATCGCCCGTAAACGTAGGCGGACCTGATTTTTCGGGCTTTTACCTTACCGTTTTTGCAATGCTTGGCGTGGCGGCGATTTCCTTGCTGATGCGAATAATCAGAAGTATTGTCATCGCTAAAACAGGTAACAAGATAATTGTGGCGTTGCGCAAGGCTGTTTTTGACAAAATTCCCATGATGTCTATGGGCGACATTAGCCGTAGAACAGCAGGTGAATTGATTACAAGAGTTACCTCGGATACCCAGGTGTTGAAGAATTTTATTACAGGGCTTGTGCCTGAGATTGTTCAACAGGGTACGCTGTTCCTTGCCATCATTCCTGCACTCTTTGTAATTAACTGGAAGTTGGCATTGCTTATCGTTATTCCAATGCCGCTTATTTCTCTTATGTTTTTTGCGGTTCGCAGTAAAATCCGCAGAATGTACCGCCGTCAGTGGCACGCTAATTCAAATGTTAACACAATTCTTCACGATGCCTTTTCCGGAATCCGTGTGGTTAAGGTTTTTGGCATGGAGAAAGCTGAGGAAAAACGGTTTGAGCGTGCGATAAGGAGTTCCGCTGACATTTCGTTCAGAAACGAGAGAACCTGGAATCTTATTATGCCGGTGGCTAATTTCCTTATCGGCATCGGCGAATATGCTGTGCTTATTGTTGCGGGATTTCAGGTTATAGACGGAGTTTCCACCATTGGTGAGCTTTCACAGCTTTTGGCATACGTTGGAATCATTTACGGGCCTTTGCGTTGGATGGCGTTTATCCCCAGAAGACTTACAGAGGCGATGACTTCAATGTAAAAGGTGTTTGAAATCATTGACGAAGAACCCAGCGTTGCCGACGATGAAGAGGCAGAGGATTGTGAAATTCAAGGTAACATCAGTCTTGAAAACGCTTACTTCGGGTACAACTCCAACGAGTACGTTCTAAAGGGAATAGATTTAGACATAAAGAAGGGCGAAATGATTGGCATTGTCGGCAGAAGCGGAGTAGGTAAGTCCACTCTTATCAATCTGGTAATGCGTCTTTACGATTTGGAAGAGGGCACTCTAAAAATTGACGGCAAGCCAATAGACCGATTTACTCAGCACTCACTCAGATCGCAAATCGGCGTAGTTTTACAAGAAAGTTTTCTGTTTAAAGGCACAATCGGGGCAAACATTTCTTACGGTGAGAAAAACATAGACCACGATGAGATCATTCGTGCGGCAAAGGCGGCCAACGCTCATGAGTTTATTATGCGTTCTCCCGACGGTTACAACACAATCGTCGGCGAGAAGGGAAACACCCTTTCCGGCGGTGAGAGACAGCGTGTTCAAATTGCCCGTGCGGTGCTGAGAAATCCTAAAATTCTCATTCTCGATGAGGCAACGGCTTCTCTTGATACAGAAACAGAAAAGTTAATTCAGGATTCAATAGCACAGCTCACAAAGGAGCGTACCACACTTGCCATTGCGCACAGACTTTCTACCCTCAGAAATGCAACGCGGCTCATCGTTCTTGAGAAGGGAAAGATAGAAGAGGTTGGCACTCATGATGAGCTTATGAGAAAGCAGGGACGTTACTACAAGTTGGTTATGGCTCAGCGTGGAGTTACTAAGCTCAGCAACGATTGATTCAATCGTTTAAGTTAGGAGAACATTTATGAAAATAACGGTTATTGGTTCGGGCAGATGGGGCTCGTTTATTGCCTACTACCTTAGCAAAATCGGCAATGAGGTTACAATCGGGGCTAGACCGGATGACGAAGCTGCTCGTCGGTTTGACGAAACGAGAAGTAACGGCGTGATCCTCATGCCTGATGACGTTAAATTCGTTTTCAATGTGAAGGAATCGGTTAAAGATTCAGAATTTGTTGTGATTTCTATTCCGTCCCAGAATTTGCGTTCTCTTCTCGGAGAGTTAGATACCGCACTGGATGGTAAGGTTTTAATTCTTTGCATGAAAGGGATTGAGATCGAAACGGGCAAGAGGCTTACCGAGGTGGTTAAAGAAATCAAGCCGGAGCTTAAATGTGCTGTTTGGGTAGGTCCCGGTCATCCGCAGGAATTTGCGGCGGGGAATCCAAACTGTATGGTTATCGACAGCGAGGACATTGGAATTACAGCAAAGCTTGTTGACGGATTCTCGAGTGAACTCATCAGGTTTTACTACGGAGAAGATCTCATCGGAACAGAGATCGGCGCAGCAGCTAAAAACGTTATCGGAATCGCTGCGGGATTTCTTGACGGAATGGGTTACAGCGCTTTGAAAGGCGCTCTTATGGCAAGAGGCGCACGGGAAATCGCAAGGCTTATCGGGGCTCTCGGCGGTAATGAAAATTCTGCTTACGGTCTTTGCCATCTTGGGGATTACGAAGCGACTGTGTTCTCTAAATTCAGTCATAACAGGGCTTTCGGCGAAAGCTTTGTTAAGGGCGAAAAGTACGAGCTTCTTGCAGAGGGTGCGTACACAGTAAAAGCATTGATGAAGCTCAAAGAACGTTGCGGAGTGGAGTTGCCCATTTGCACGGCTGTAAATAACATTATCTACAACGGGGATGATGTTCGTACCGCTTTGAGCGAATTGTTTAAAAGACCTTCAACCACCGAATTTCACGGTTGATTGGGTTTTGTTACTTAACTTTGATTTTAATTTAATTAATAAAGAATTGAGGATTGGTTTGTATGAAAAACACCGAAAAGACGATGGAAAAAATCGTTGCTTTCTGCAAAAACCGTGGTTTTGTTTACGCAGGCAGCGAAATTTACGGCGGACTTGCTAACGCTTGGGATTACGGTCCTCTTGGCGTTGAGCTGAAAAACAATGTTAAAAAGGCGTGGTGGAAGAAGTTCGTTCAAGAGTCTCCTTACAACGTAGGTCTTGACAGTGCCATTCTTATGAATCCTGAGGTTTGGGTGGCTTCGGGTCACGTTGTTAACTTTAATGACCCTCTTATTGACTGCAAGAGTTGTAAAATGCGTCACCGTGCAGACAAGCTTGTTGAGGATTGGAACAAGGAAAACGGCATTGAAATGCAGGTTGATGGAATGGGTAATGATGCGCTTTATGACTACATTGTAGAGCACGGCGTTACTTGCTCCGGTTGCGGTAAAAAGGACTTTACCCCCATTCGTAAGTTTAATATGATGTTTAAGACCTTCCAGGGCGTTACGGAAGAGTCGGCTTCTCAGGTTTACCTCAGACCCGAAACAGCTCAGGGTATTTTTGTAAACTTTAAAAACATTCAGCGTACCACGAGAAAGAAGCTTCCTTTCGGTGTTTGCCAGATCGGTAAGTCCTTCAGAAACGAAATTACTCCCGGTAACTTTACTTTCAGAACCCGTGAGTTTGAACAGATGGAGCTTGAGTTCTTCTGTAAGCCCGACACGGACCTTGAATGGTTTGATTTCTGGAAGAACTACTGTGCTCAATTCCTCTATGACCTCGGCATGAAGAAAGAGAACCTTAAGCTCCGTGACCACGCTAAAGAAGAGCTTTCCCACTACTCCAAGGCTACTACCGACTTTGAATTCCTCTTCCCCTTCGGTTGGGGCGAGCTTTGGGGCGTTGCAGACAGAACTGACTTTGACCTTAAAGCACACGCTGACAAGAGCGGTGAAGACCTTACTTATTTCGATCCCGAGACTAACGAGAAGTACATTCCTTACGTTGTAGAGCCTTCCCTTGGTGCGGACAGAGTTACCCTCGCTTTCCTTTGCGACGCTTACGACGAGGAAAATCTCGGAACAGAGGACAAGCCTGACATTCGTACAGTGCTTAGAATTCATCCCGCTCTTGCACCTTTCAAGGCGGCTATACTTCCTCTTTCCAAAAAGCTTTCCGATAAGGCAGGCGAGATTTACAGCGAGCTGTCCAAGCACTTTATGGTTGATTTCGATGAAACGGGTTCCATCGGTAAGAGATACCGCCGTGAGGATGAGATCGGAACACCTTTCTGCATTACCTATGACTTTGATTCCGAAACCGACGGTTGCGTAACCGTAAGAGAACGTGACAGCATGGAACAGGTTAGACTTCCTATTGCTGAGCTTAAATCTTACATTGAAGAAAGACTTGCTTTCTAAAAAAGCTTTATAAACATTTTGGGGCTGTCTCAAATGCTTTGATTTAGCATTTGAGACAGCCCTCTTTGCGTTTATCGCTTTGTGCTTATTTTTGGATGACCTTTGTGTTTTCGGGAAGGATTCCTGTTTCAAGGTAGACGATTTCTAAAATCTGTGCTACTTCTCCCGCTTTAAGCTCATCGCTTTTTACGATTACACTTGCCTGTTTATCGGAAACGATTGCTACGCATTGTTCAAACCCCTTTGCGTTGACGAGGGATTCAATGTTTGTTTCAGCATTCATTTCACTTACAAGCTTGGAGATGTCGAGGAGTGCCTGTTCCTTTGCGTCCGCCAAAGCTTCGGGGTTGTCTGCGATGGTTTGAAGCACGTCCATTGCTTCGTTACGTGACTTTTCTCTGTTAACGGTTGCCACGGTAAAGTAATTGTCCGTTTCTTCGGTCGCTTGGGCGTTTTCTCCTTCTGCCTCTCCGTTTGTGTCTACCAGTACGGAGTTCCCGAGAATCTTTCCGCTTTCGCTCTCGTCAGGCGTTTCCGTTACGTTTGCAGGGGTGGGGAGTAATGCGTTTACGATTATCGCCGCTACGATCATTATAACGCATCCACCTATCAAAAACGCCTTGGAGCTGAACAGCTTCCCGTAATCGTATTCTTTGACCTTTTCCTTAAGTTCTTTGAATTTCATAATGTGCCTCCGTTTATGTTAATTTTAATTTTCGATGTGGATTCTTCCTTCGTCAATCCCGAACAGTGCTGAAAGCATTACCTTTATTTCTGCCGCTTTTCCGTCGCTTATACCCTTGCATACTACGGCAGCACCTTTTACGGTGGGAGTTACCTCTTTTACTAATACGAGGGCGCTGTCTCCGTCGGCGGTAACGGTTTTGTAGGAGGTTTCAGTTTGTTTGCCTGTAACCGTACCGTCTTCGGCGTAACTCAGGTTTACCCGTTGGTCGTAGGCGTAGTGGTAATGGTAACCGCTTTCAAGGGTTATTGCAACTGTACAGCTTTTTACTCCGTCAATGGCACGTATTAGGCGTTCTGCATCTCTTTCCAACTCCGTTGCGTAGTCTTCCGATGATGGAACGGATTGCAGATTTCGGTTGGAGTCCTCGCCGTTTCCGCTAAACAGCAGTAAAGCTATCCCTGCAATAAGTGCTAAGGCTATGTAACCTATACCCTTGATTTTTAAAAGCCCTTTCAGTTTCGCTTCGCCCTTCATTTTGTCACCCCGTTACCTCAATTTGTGTTCCTTGACCGAACAGTTTTTGTAAGTAGGTTTTCAGAGATTCGATTTCCGCTTCGCTGGCCGTTGTTGCTGTTACACTTTTGATGCTGAATTCCGTTCCCTTGCTCTCTATTTCTATGTCCATACTACGGGTTCTTATGCCTAAATCGGAAAAAACAAGATTGGAAACGTATTCTTCGGCGGTTTCCTCTGTTTTGTTTGCGATGAGGAGATTGGCTTGTTGTGCGGTTTGGTTTTCTGAATGCTCAGAAGTTGATTCGGTATCGGAAATAAGGTTTTCAATCTTAGAAATTACTCCGCTGAGGGGGCTTATTACAATGGCTGTGCAGATGAGGGCTGCTATGTATTTTATGTACTTTTCGTAGGTTTTACAGACTAAGGCGGAGGACAAAGCGCCGATTACCGAGGCGGTGATGAGAGAAATAAAAAAGCTTTGCATCTTTTGATTCCTTTCTCAAACGCTTACGCCGCTTTTAATGAACACGGCAATGAGAACCACGAAAAGTGCTGAGCAGCCGATGAGCAATGCCATTACCACGCTCAGTAAAGCGTTCATTTCCGCAAAGAAGCGACTCTCTTTTTCCAAACCTGCAAGGCGTGCAAGGGCTGAACAGAGCAAAAACATAAGCTTGTACAAAACCGTCATAATTACGCTCGGTAAAATGTAAGCAAGCATTGTGGCGACTCCCACCGCTCCTGTTGAGGATTTAACCACACTTACCGCTCCAAAGACCGTTCTTGCACTCTCTCCTAACATGTTACCAATGATGGGAATAAATGTGGCAGAGGCGAATTTTAATCCACGGTAGGCGTAATTATCAGCCACAGCGGTTATGGCGCTTTGAAAGTAAAAGATAAACCCGATAAGAGAAAAAATGAATGCGATGAGGATACACAACGCATTTTTTATGAAAGAAGTAATCGAGCCAAGGCGTTCCGAGGAGGGAAGCGCCCCTGCAAGGGTAAAGCCGAAGCCGAGCTGTAAAAACGGCATTAACACCTTGCTTGAAATGACTTCGGTAACTGTGAGAAGTACGGCAAATGAGCTGTTTGCGGCTACTGCGGTGGCTGTATTTCCGCCCAGGGTGTAAAGACTTGCCATTATTGGCATTAGTGCGGAGCCGAAAAGCGAGAGGCTTTCGATGGCGGTACGGGCGGAGTTGAAGACAGAGAGGAGAACCGGAAAGCTTACGCAGGTCAGTACTGCGGCACTTAGAAAATCAAAGGCGCCGTCCAAAGAGCTTTCTGCTTGAATGGATTTAAAGGAGTTCATAACCGCTATGAGCAGAAGGCAAGTACAGATTCTTGAAAAAGCGGATAAAAGACTGCCGAATGCGGCACGCAGACTGTCTTTCAGTATGGAGACGGTTTTGAGCTTAAAGCTTTCTGCAGTGCTTGGTGAGTTTTCGTCTACGAGGGTGTCGGCTCCCGACTGTTTCAGAATTACCTCTGTGTCGTCTGCGTACGCAGTAAGCGGAACGCTGAGTATCAGAATCAAAACAAGAATGGGCAAAAAACGCAAAGAAAGAGTTAAAGCTTTTCTTCTCAAGAAATTTGCCCTCCTTTGCTCTTTTTTTCTTCAACTGTTCAGAAATTCCGTCGAGGTTTCAAGTAAAAAACGTACAAGTGGCAGGGAAAGAGTAACGATGCTTACCTTTCCTGCCAATTCCACCTTCGAAGCAAGTGAGTTTTCACCGCAGTCACGGCATACGTCTGAGGCTATACGGCAAATCAGGGACACCCCCACGGCTTTAAACAGTATTTCGAAGTATTCACCGCCGTTTTCGTTAACCAATGAACGCAGGTATTCCGTTATGGGCAGAAAACACGACACGATGTAACCGCCCAACGCAAGTCCGCCGGCACAGACAAAAAGAGGCAGATAGTCCTTTTTGGTTTCCTTTATGATGCCACCGATGCAAGTGAAGCAGACAGCGGCGGCACAGACTGAGTAAATGTTCATGCGTTACAGCCCGAAAGCATTTCTTATGCTTTGAATTAAGCTTGAAATCTCCCCCACAAGAAGAAGCATTGCTATGACTACCCCCGCAAGACTTACAAAGGTGGCTTGCTCGTCCCTTCCGCTTTTTTGGAGAATCTGGTGGGCTACGCTTACTATCAAACCTACTCCTGCCACTTTGAGCACCAATGATATGTTCATTTTCTTAGTTTTCCTTTCGTTGATTTTCTAAATCAGCAGAACCGTTATCATCATTCCGAGGAGAGCTCCCAAGGATTTATAACATTTTGATTTTGTGTTGTAATCCTCTTTAAGTGTGTTTACTGTGGCTTTGAGTTCCTCTGTACAGGCGCTGAGTGCCTTTTGTTGACGTTCTAAGTCCATTGTACCAAGCCCCTCTGAGACGGTTTTGAGACTTCGGTAAAGCTCTTTGTCGTCCTCAAAACACTTTATAGCTGTGGAAAATCTCTCGTTAAAGGGAACAAATACGTTTCTGCTTCTAAGCGCTTGCAAAAAACCGTTTTCCGTGAGGGCGCGGCATTCAAATTCGTCTACAATGTCTTCAAGGTAGTGAAGGGTGGGGATACGTAAATTTATGTATTCCAGGAGCTTCAGCATTCCGTCTGCTTCCTCTACCCGCAGTTTAGCTTTTTTTGAAACGGTTAGCCCAAAGGAGTAGCACGAAATGATAATCAATGCACAGGCGGCAATCTTCAAAGACCCCAACTCCTTTTTGTTAGATTCTATGCCGAAAAGTTTTTGTTTAGGACTTTAAATTTCTGTTATTTCGTAGCGGTACGTGCCGTCAAAAAAAAGTCTTGCGAGCAGAGGAAAAGCTCCGTTATCCGCAAGTCTTTTTATGAACGGCCGTTTGAAAAGCTCGTCGGCGCTCCCTGCGTGAGCAGTCGCAAGAAGGGGAACTCCTGTGTTGATGCACTCAAGGAGCGTTTCTCCATCGGAAACGCTGATTTCGTCGCAGGCTATGAGGTCGGGAGAAAGGCTTCTGTAAAGAATTTCTACGGCTTTTGCCTTGGGTACTGAGCAAATGGCATCGGTTAACGAGTTTTTCAGTTCCGAGGTGAAAATTTCACTGCGTTCGTCTGCGATTCCGATTTTGTAAGCTCTCCCGAGACTGCCGTCTGCCAAAAGGTGAACCGTACTGCGTAGCAGAGTGGTTTTTCCGCAGTTTGGCGGCGAGAAAATCAGA
>JAFXKQ010000127.1 GCA_017531625.1 Clostridia bacterium
GCTCCTCCAAATTCTTATTTGATTTACTGTATCCTTAAGCACATGTAATCAAAAGATATTTCTTTACCGCCTATCTTAAAGAATGCAGGATGCGTTCCTATTTTCTTAAAACCGAATTTTTCATATAAATGTATTGCCGACAAGTTGTCACTACGAACTTGTAAGTCAATTACTTCAAATGAATTTTGTTTAGCGAATTTGATTATTTCAAGCAATAACTGACCTCCGATACCCTTATTCCAGTATTCCTTTAGAACAGAAACACCAAAATCTCCACGGTGCTTCATTCTACGAGGTAGACGACTTAAACTCGCATTACCAACAATTTTCCCATCTTCTTTTGCTATAAGCATAATGTCATCACAAGAGTTTTCAATTTGACTAATATATGCCGCTTCTGATTCATTTGTAAACGGCAATCCCTCTGCCCCGAATGTCAAATTATCTGTTTCTGCTCCTATTTGTTTTAGATATTGCAATATCCCAGCCGAATCTTCACAAGTTGCTTTTTCAATAATAATACCCATATCAGAATCACCTCCGTCAAACTCTTATTTGTCTGTTTGGAAAAATCATAATTAGCAGTTAAACCGATTATCATTCTACCGCAATATCAACTGTTTTGTTATACACGGTAATGAACGGGTAGGAATGGTCATGGTGTTTGAAAAACACCCATTGTTCATGTTCACCGTCAAAATGGTTATAACCGTTTTGCACAAACAACTCGATTCTTATGCCATTATCCAAAACGACTGTAACATCAAGCAGAGGGCTAATGCTTACTGATAACACTGTTCTACCAACAATTTTGGCTCTATTGTGCTCAATAAAATACCACTCATCGTTATTGGATTCTTCTTCACCATCCCAACTTTGGTAATCTGATGTTGTCACTAATAAATCATTCTCGCAAACAATGCGGGTCAGGCATTGCGTGTGTAGTGAGTATTTTTCAAAACTGAACATCATCATTTCACATGCAAGGTTAATTGCATCCAATCGTTTTCCCACAATTACCTGAAGATGCTCCATTAACTTAGCTTGATAATCCATAATACCTCCGTTGTAAAATTGGAATTGGCTTATTTCTTTTTCTTTTGTTCAGGAAGTTCGTCGTACATTGTATCAAAGAGTTTGATTAAAAACTCTTTACTGTCAACATTATCGACCAACAACATTTCTTTTGCTCCCTCATACGGCGATTCATAGGTTGCAGTTGGCATAAGAGAAATAGCGGACTTCACAGGCTTTACAAGCAGTCTGTCATCATAAATCCCACCGATGATTTTACCGCGATAGTAGAGAATGTATTCGCCCATCATCGCTCTGTATGTTATTTCTTCTAACTCGGATATTTGTTCTATTACAAAATCCAAATACGCTTTACTTGAAGCCACATTACACCTCCGTCAAACTCTTATCTATCTAACTACTCGACTTATTGGGATTCAGCGCATACAAGCATTTACGAATTTTATTGGCACATCCATACGCTTTGCAACCTGTTCCGGCGTCATACCGCTATCTAAAAACCGTTTGCATACCGCTTTCAGATTCTCGCCAATCTCAATAATATGCTTGTCAGGATCGTAAATTCTAACCACTCGTTGCCCCCACGAATGTTCCTTGACAGGATGCACGTATTCCACATCACACTTTTTCAGTTTTTCGGCGAACGCATCAAAATCATCTTCTTCAAAATAAAGTTCGGCGCTATTGCTACCGAAAGAAATATTATCAGTACCAATAAATTCTCGCCACGTGTCAAGAGTTTGTAATGCCACTCCCCCTGTCAAGGTTTTGTTTGCACCGAAATCCATAATTACGTGAAACCCAAACACTTTTTTATAAAACTCAACCGACTTGTCTATATCTGTTACGACAAGCATAGGATTCTTAACTTTCATCAACATCGCCTCGTCAAATTTCAATTTATTTGTTCTCTTTGTCTTGTCCGGACACCAGAATGATTGAACCGACAAGCAAAGCAACACCAAGTGCAAAGAACACACATCCAACTACTGTATTCAACTGATTTGCAAAGAAACCAATCATTCCACCGCCTGCCGCACAACAAATTACAAGAAACGCCTTTTTCATATCATCATTCCTCCAAATTCAATTTTCTCAACCTGCTGTCCAATCAACCAAAACAGCATCGTCAACGTCAAAATAGTCTTCCAGGTTACTGCTAAGTCCCGCAGCTCTCCACGCTTGTTCAAACGAAATGTTTTTGATGTTGCTCAAATACACGAATGTTGATTCCGCGGCGGCGTTAGGCATAGTTCCTTTGATTTCCATTCTGTACTTGTATATGTGCCCGTTACACTCCCATGTGCCATCACTCATCTTGTAGTAGGTTTTAAAATCGCTTTCAAACGTTTTGGTTCGTTCCGGCGGTTGGTTGCCGCAGCCAAGAATCCCCAACACACAGACTAATGCCAAAACCAATGCTGTTGCTTTTTTCATACAATTATACTCCTTTTACGACTCCCGATTTACACGGCTAAATAAAAATACTCTGTTATGGTTTCGGGGGATTCCTTCATCCCGTTTTCAATCCACCATCTGACCGTTTCAACAAAAGTATATGCTATGTGGTTTACCCAAAAGCTGTCCGGTAATTTCTCGTTTTTCCTCGCTTCAAACAGGGGCAGTTGGCTAACTACCAATTTTTGCAGATTCATTTTGAAATACCAAAGGAACAGTTCATTGTTTTGGCTGGACAGTAATTCCAGAATATTATTGTCATTCTTCTGTAAGTGTTGGAACAGATGCAGAAACACAGAGTTTTTTTCATCGCAGTCAAAAATATGTTTGTGTTGGGACTGCCCGTTTTTGGTTGAATCGAAAATGTGACAAAACAGCTCTTCACACAGTTCTTTCAGTAAGAAGTCTTTTGTTTCAAAATGAGAATAGAAAGTTGCTCTCCCCACGTCCGCTTGACGGATTATCTCCCCCACGGTAATCTGACCGAAATCTTTTTTTGCCAATAATGTAATAAAGGCGTTGAAGATTGCTTCCCGTGTTTTTCTCTGACGTCTATCCATAAATTTCTCCGTACATTTTAGCGAAAATGTTCAGTACCGTACACCGTTGTTGAGATGTATGTTGCTTTTCTCGGGTCTGCGCCGTAGAATAATGAACAAGCAGTTCGGTACAGAACTCATTGTATCATAAAAAGCATTTAATTTCAATAGGAGAACTGTATGAAAACCGAAAAGAACATTTTGATTGCGTTTGTTTTGAATTTGGCATTTTCCGTTTTTGAATTTGTTGGGGGAAGCTTTATCGGAAGCGTTGCAATTATTTCCGATGCCTTTCACGACATTGGCGATGCTGTGGGAATCGGAACCTCCTACATTCTTGAAAAGAAAAGCAAGAAACAGCCGGATGAAAAATACACTTACGGTTATGGGCGGTACTCTGTCATCGGCGGAGTAATCACCACCTTGATTCTGCTTATCGGCTCTGTAACGGTGATTTCAAACGCCGTAAACAGAATTGTAACCCCTTCGGAAATCAACTATAACGGAATGATTATCTTTGCCGTTATCGGGCTTTGTGTTAACTTCGGGGCAGCGTTTATCACCCGTGCGGGAGATTCGCTAAACCAGAGAGCAGTAAATCTGCACATGCTTGAAGATGTGCTCGGCTGGGCGGTTGTGCTGGTGGGGGCGATTGTAATGAGGTTTACCGACTTTACCCTCATTGACCCGATTATGTCCATCGGAATAGCGGTATTTATTCTTGTAAACGCCATTAAGAACCTGAAAGAAGTAATCGACCTGTTCCTTGAAAAAACACCGCACGGCGTTGATGTTAACGAAATCAGAGAACACATTACCCAGATTGATGGCGTACAGGGCGTTCACCACATTCACATTTGGAGCATGGACGGTCAAAGTAACTACGCCACCATGCACATTGTAACAAACTCCGATTCTCACCAAATAAAGGAGAGAATCCGTGCGGAATTGAAGGAACACGGCATCGTTCACGCAACCCTTGAACTCGAAGCAGAAAACGAGCATTGCCGCGAGGAGCATTGCCACGTGGAACTTGGAGCGAGTTCTTCAGTACATCATCACCATCACCGCTAAAGCGGTACATCTGACCGTCACCCATAAAACAAGAAAAAGGCTGCCTCAAATGCTCCGCTTTTGCATTTAAGGCAGCTTTTTTACCCTTTTACAGATTTTTATTTATCCCGCCGATTATTCCGTAATTTCAAAAAGGACGGAATTCACAGAACCATTACCAGAGTTCCGATTCCGATAAGTATGCACCCAATCAGCGACTTGGCTGTAAACTGTTCGTGCAAGAACACAAACGCTAAAACCAAGGTAATTACCACACTTAGCTTGTCAATGGGAACAACTTTTGATGCACTCCCCAGTTGCAAAGCTTTGTAATAGCACAACCACGAAGCACCCGTTGCCAGCCCCGACAAAATCAGAAACAGCCAACTTTTCTGGCTTATTTCAGAAATCCCGCTTTGGGCGTTTGTGAGAAAAACCATTCCCCACGCCATAACAACTACAACAACTGTTCTGATTGCCGTTGCAAGGTTGGAGTTAACTCCTTCTATGCCGACCTTCGCCAGAATAGAGGTAAGCGCTGCAAAAAACGCAGACAGCAATGCTAATACAAACCACATAAATTACCTCCGCAAATTCTTATTTGGTACAATATAAGAGTAGAAACTCAATGCAAAAAGCATTGCAAAACTACTTTTATTTCACCCGCTTTTACCTCTTGATAAATTAAATTTGTTACTCTGCGGAACGGTTGAGCGCAAACAACGCATTAAAGCACTTAGGCTTTTGCCCTTTCCTTAAACTGTAAACAACTCCGTTAAGCGTTATTGTATCTATGCCGTTTACCGCAACCGTGCCGTCTGAGTATTCGATTCTAAAAGAAATCATGTTTATCCCGCAAGGTGCGCCTTTGATTTTCTCGCCCACGGTAAAAGTCCCAATCCATGCGGTTATGTCTGCCATGTGTTCACTCGGCACCTTGATGCCGTCACTGTTAACGGGAAGCCAAAACAGCGTAATGCTCTTTATGTTCTGAGTTTTGAAAACGGGCGTTGCGGTATCAATTTTGTTTGCCCCACGCGGAATCAGCATCACTACCCAAACCGCTGCCACGGTAGCAAGGAGCGTAACCAGACAACCCATTAAACTTAATTTAAACACAAAAACAGCAGAAAGTCCGTTTATCAAACAATGCAGTAAAACGCAGGGAAAGACTCCGTTTGAAACTCTACGTACTGCGGCCATGGCGTAGGACAGAGTAAGGCACATTATCCCAAAGAAAAAATAATTCATGTCAGCGTTAGCTGTCCCTCTTATGAAAAAGATAGGAAGATGCCACAACCACCAAATTACAGCCGTGAACACGGTTGCTAAATTAAACCCAAGCTTCTTTTCCAATTCGGGCTGTAAAATCATTCGCCAGCCGACCTCTTCGTTTCCGCCGCCGACAAGCATCATCGGCACAAGAACAAGTGCCATAAACACAGGTGCGCCGATTTCAAACCCGTTTACTGCGCAACCGATTCCATAGTACAGCAACACAAAGAAAGCCATTAACGAATAAGCGAAAGCAGAATGCTTTAAATCAAAGATTTTTTTAAGCCATTCCTTAAAGCTCTTAACCTTTCCGGCTCTTTTAAGCGAAACAAACGAAGCAATCGTAGGGGAAAAACCGCCGATTGAATGCATTATTCGTAACAGCCAGTGATTTACCGTCAGCCCCGTTACTTGACTGAGCAAAGCACAACCGCCCCAAAAAACGAGCATTATAGAAAAGGTGATGAAAAGGAATTCTTTAACAAGTTTTTTGTTCATTGCGACCTCCTAAATTCGTTAACTAAATAAACAGCTCCGTTGGACTTTTTACCTCCGCCACACGCAAGCAAGCGTCTGCGGCAAACTCCTCACCGCTGAGCTTAACGCCGTAACTTCTCAGCATTTCTGCGCTCTGCCTGTACGCCAAAAAGGGCGTGTTGTTGTTCTCGCTGAGATGCGCAAGAACGATTCCCTTCGCTCCGCAACGGACAAGCGCAGGAAGTAAAGCGGCGCAAGAGCTGTTTGAGAGATGCCCGTTTTTACCGAGGATGCGCTCCTTCAAGTAGTAAGGATAGGGACCGCTTTTAAGCATTGCCTCGTCGTGGTTCGACTCGATGATTACACCGTCTGCGCCAAAGACCGCATCCTGAACGCTGTCGCTGACGTGGCCTAAGTCCGTTGCAAACCCCAAAGTTTTGTTCCCCATCTCTATTCTGAAGCAAAGGCTTTTGACGCTGTCGTGAGGGGTTTCAAAAACTTTTACCCCAATGTCGCCAAGTGCAAGCTCGTCCCCCGAATCGATAAGAACAGCATTATCCGCCGCCGTAGGGGCGCTGATTGAAACCAAAGCCTCGCTTTTCTCGCTCATGTAAACAGGAACGTGAAACCGCTTGGAAATGACTTCCAGACCCTTAACGTGGTCGCTGTGCTCATGAGTGACAAGGATTCCCTTAATCTTGGAAAGAGAACTCCCCAACGAAGAAAGAGACGCCTCTATGGCTGTAGCCGAGGCGCCTGCATCAATAAGAATCTCATCAGACCCGTATTTTATGTAAGTGCAGTTCCCCTTAGACGAGGAGAACAGCGTAAAAACCTTAATATCCGGACTCATCATTGCCTCTGTAAAGCTTTATTCTACGACTTAAAATTGAAGTAGTCGCTGATTTCGATGTTAAAATTCAAAAGCAAAATGTCAATACAAACCGCAACAAGAAGAGGTGCCGCCGCAAGAAGCATAACACGGGCAAGGACCGCCCTTTTCTTTTCACCCTTAGCAACGGACTCCTCAAAGCTGACAGATTGGAACCCTCTGTTTAGGATTGCGTAAACGACGATGCAAACTCCTCCTGCTGCAAGGTAAAAAGGAGTTGCCAAAACCTCTATGTCGATGAGAAAAATGTACAGCGCTATGCTGAGCACGCTCCATAAAATGAGGGAAACAAAGAGAACAGATTTCAGCTTCTGGCTCAAACTATTCCCTCCTTGCGGATTTCCACCGCACCCTTTCTGCCGATGTTGACCTTCAAGCAAGCGTTTTCGCCAAAGGTACGGCGCATCAGGGCAAGGAAGCCCGCTTCCTTATCGGGAGAAACGTAGCACTGAATGGTACCGCCGAAGCCGCCTCCGTGAACCCTCGCAACAACTCCGCTACGCTCAGCCAATGCCAGAGCGAGAGAAATCTGCTGTTCGTTGGGGAACGCATAAATGTTTTGCAAAAGCTTGAACGAGGAATCCCCCGATTCACGAACAAGGTCCAAATAACCGTTAAAGTCGCCTTTTTCCAGATTTTCCATCTGTTTTTCGACTCTGCGGTTCTCCTCAAAGAAGTGCATCGCTCTGAGAACAGGACGGTCACCGCACTTTTTTCTGACAAGCTTAATGTCGGTAAAAATGTCCTCCTCCGCCACATCGCAAAGCCGTTGTTTGCCAAACACTCTGGCAACAGCCCTCATTTCCTCACTCACTGCGGAGTAATAGTCGGAAAGAGTACGGTGTGAGCTCTTTGTGTCGATGAGGTACATTCTATGAGAAAACTTTGAAAAGTCTACGTTGACGTACTTAACGACCGGGTAATCCTCACGCTTCAAATCCATGTAAACCGTACCGCCGTAACCGCAGGAGATCTGATCCATTATTCCGCATTCCTTGCCGAAATGCACGTTTTCAGCGTACTTAGCGAACATGGCAAGCGCAAGCGGCGAAACCGAGCCGCCGTTGTAAAGCTTAGAAAGCACAAATCCGATGAGAATGGCAAAGGAAGCCGAGGACGATACGCCGATGCCCGACTTAATGTCGGAAAGGGTGTACAAGTCAAACCCGCCGTAGTTAAGCCCGCAACGGGAGTAAGCGTCCACAACGCCTCTCACGAGGGACGCAACCGAACCTTCCCCGTCCTCATCGGGGGCTAAATTGTTTATGTCTATGTTAATGTCGCCGCTGCCTCTGAGATGAATGTTAGTGTCAAGAGAAGCGACGCCGATAAGGTCAACGTCAATGGCGGAAGCAAGAACCTTACCGCCGTTGTGGTCGGTGTGGTTGCCCAAAAGCTCCGTTCTGCCGGGTACAGAGAGAACGATGATGTCCTTGTTGCCAAACGATGCATAAAACTTCGCCGCAGCGTTTTCGTAGCGGTTGCGTTGAGCATCAAGCCGTCTTATGCCGTAAAGCTGTGTAAGCGAATCGTCGTATTCGCCCGCCTTGACTGCGGAAATAAACTCATTAACTTTCAAGCTATGCTTCCTCCTTTCGGAAATTTTAGTTTCTGCAAACTCGGAAAAAACGTCTGTTTCAGGCAAGAAACCGCCCTTTCAACGTGTCAGCGCAAGCTGAGCGCAAATTCTGTAAGATAAAGCAGAAGCGGTACCGTAACAACGGAAAGCACCGTTGACACCTCAACACAACTGACCGCAAGCGGGGTGTCAGCCTTGTAGATTTCTGACATGATTGCCGCCTTTGCCGCAGCGGGCATGGCGGACATGATAACGCAAATGTAGGTCATACCCTTGTCAACATTGAAAATCATGCAGAACATCAAAACCAAAAACGGAATGATTATCAACTTTACAAGGGAGTAAAGGTAAACGTCTAAATTGAAAAAGAGCTTTTTGAGCGGAACGTTTTTCATCATGCTTCCTATGATGATCATGGAAAGCGGGAACGTAAGGTTTGCAATGTCGCTCATGGTATTGGTAACAACGCCGGGGAGTCTGATGTTCAGAACAAAAAGCAGGAAACCCGCCAACGCCGCAAGAGTACCGGGATTAAAAATCGCCTTGCGGAACGCTTTGCCGTCCTTTCTCTGGCTGAGAAGGAACACTCCGAACGTCCACATGTAAACCGTAAAGAACATCACGTAGCACGCACCGTAGAAAAGGCCCTCTTCCCCGAAAACCGCCACAAGAATCGGGTAACCCATAAACCCGCAGTTTGAAAAGACCGTAGAAAACCGATAAACCTTCGCTTCTTTTGCGCTGTTTTTGCGGAAGAGAAGCAAAGCAACAACCGTAGACCCAAGATGGATAATAACCGATGCCACAAGGACAGCGAGGAAAATGCTTAGTCTTTCCTTACTGAAACCTCTCTGGAAAGAAATTACAATCAACAGGGGATTGGTGATGTAGACAAGGAACCCTGAAAGCTTCTTGGTAGCGTTCCAATCCAGTATCCCAAAGGAGCGGGCAACGTAACCCACAACCATTATCAAAAACAGAGTAATGACAGACTCTAAAACGAGGGGTGCCGTATTCAACTCAAAACACCTTACTTTGCTCTAAATTTTACATCTTTTCCAAATTACATAAATTCATAGTACATTTTACCAATTTCGACTGATTATGTCAATAGATAAAAGAGCTCATTTCTAAAAAAGATTTGCTTATTTTTCCGTGAAAAGACACAAAAACGGTTCTCCGCACTCAAAGCAAAGAACCGTTGTTAATTACTGAATTTTATTTGTATTCAATCAATTTTCAAAGGGACGTATCCTGAGAACCGCACCGATTTCCTCGGCAATTTTTCTGCACGCTTCAAGGTCTTCCGCAGACAGCGTTGTGTCCACCACGCTCAAAACCACGGTTTTAACGCAGGGAACGCATTTACGTGCAAACTCAATAAGTCCGTCATAAGCCGCTTCCCCAAACTCGGGTTTGCACAGCTTCACGTAGTCCTTGGAGTTCGCCGTGTTAAGGCTGACAGAAACCACGTCAATCAAGCCCTTGAGCCTTGGAGTAATGTCGTAGCCGTTGATAAGAGAGCCGTGTCCGTTGGTGTTTATCCTCACCGGAATTTTGTAGTTTTCCTTGACGAAAGCCGCAACCTCAAGCAAAGTATCGAGCCTTTCGGTGGGTTCTCCGTAACCGCAGAAAACCACCTCGCCGTAACCGGACAAGTTGTACTTTTTAAGGCCTTCGATTATCTCACCCGCCTCGGGCTCACTTTCAAGCCAAAGGCTTCCGCTGCCGTAAACCCCGTCTCCGTTGTTTCTGATGCAAAACCCGCAGGAGTTGGAGCAACGGTTTGTAAGATTTATGTAAACTCCGTCCTTCACGGTGTAAGTGACGGTCATCAGGTAACCACCCTCTCTATGCCAAAGAACCGCTTTGCGTTTTCCCTCGTAAGCGTTTCGATAAACTCGTAGCTCTCCGAGCGAATCTCGGCAATTTTGGCTATGACGTGCTCAACGTAACCGCTGTGATTTCTCTCCCCGCGGTAAGGATGAGGAGTCAGGTACGGACAATCCGTTTCCACAAGCAAACGGTCGTTTGCCACAGCCTCAACCGCTAAAACAGCCTGCTTTGCGTTCTTAAACGTAACAACTCCGGAAAACGAGATGTACCATCCCGCCTTCTGCAAAATCTTTGCGGTTTCCGCGCTGCCCGAAAAGCTGTGGAACACTCCCGTAACGCCATTAAAGGACGTGGCGATGTCCACGCAGTCCTTGTGCGCCTCTCTGTCATGAATGACCACGGGCATGCCAAGCTTTTCTGCCAACTCCATCTGTCGGATAAAAGCCTCTTTCTGCTTTTCCCTCGGTGAAAAATCGTAATGATAGTCAAGTCCTATCTCACCAATGGCAACCGCTTTTTTGTGGGAACAAAGCTCTTCCAGTCTTAGGTAATCGTCCTCTGTTGCATTCTCCGCCTCGTGGGGGTGGATCCCAACCGTGGCGTAAACTCCCTCGTATGCCTCAGCGAGACGGAGGGAACGCTCGGAACTTGCAATGTCACAACCGCAATTCACCGCCGCAAAAAGCTTTCCGCTTGCGAACAGCCCGTCAAGAAGCTCCGTTCTGTCGCCGTCAAAACGTCTGTCATCGTAATGTGCGTGGGAATCAAAAATACCGCTTTCCATAACTGTCTGTTTTCTCCTTAGCGGATCTTAGTACCTGCGGGTACAGAGGGGTCAAGCTCGATCACTTTTACGTCTTCCTCGCCCGATGCCAGAATCATCCCGCAACTTTCAACGCCTCTAAGCTTAACGGGAGCAAGGTTTTCCACCAGCACAACCGTCTTGCCGACAAGCTGTTCGGGACTGTAAAACTTTGCGATGCCCGAAACAACCTGACGCTTCTCAGTACCGATGTCAACGATGAGTTTTAGCAACTTATCCGACTTGGGAACCGCTTCGCATTCAAGAACCTTACAAGCCACAAGGCTCACCTTAGCAAAATCGTCAATGCTGATCTTGCCCTCGGGAAGCTCTTTTTTAGCGGACTTCTCCGCAGCCTTTTCTTCCTTCTTGGCAGTCTTTTGTGCTTCTTTTTCAGACTTTCTGGAATCCATTTTCTTGAAGAACTCTTTTTCGTCGATTCTTGCAAACAAAGGCTCGCCCTTGCTTACCTTGTTACCGCTTGCGAGGTACTCAAAACTACCTGCTTTTTCAATGTCAAGAGCCTCTTCTCCAAACCCGTAAACTGCGGCAATTTTTTCAACACTGCCGGGGATTGCGGGTTTAAGCATCGTCGCCGCCATTCTGATTCCCTCAACGAGGTTAGCAAGTACGCTCTTGAGCTTGCCGGTGTTCGCCTCATCCTTTGCGAGAACCCATGGTGCTGTTTCGTCAATGTACTTGTTACAGCTCTTGAGGAACGCAAGGGGTGCGGCAAGAGCTTCGGAAACCTTGTACTCTTCAAGCTTTGAGGTGTAAACCTTAAACGCCTCAGCTCCTGCGGCTTTAAGACCTGCATCAAATTCTGTCTCGGTCTCAGGCGAAGGGATAACACCGTCAAAGTATTTTTCAATCATTGCGGCAGTACGGCTGACGAGATTTCCGAGAATGTTTGCAAGGTCAGTGTTTGTGCGTGCAATAATGTTTTCGTAAGTGATGCTGCCGTCGTTTGCGAAGGGCATTTCGGAAAGGAGGTAGTAGCGAATGGCGTCAAGACCGAAAAGGTCGATAAGGTCATCGCCGTAAAGCGCATTACCCTTGGACTTGCTCATCTTGTCCTCGCCGATGAGAAGCCACGGATGCCCGAGAACCTTTTTGGGAAGCTCTACGCCAAGTCCCATGAGAATGATGGGCCAATAAATTGTGTGGAAACGCACAATGTCCTTGCCGATGACGTGCAAATCTGCGGGCCAGAGCTTTTCAAACTGCTCGCTTGAACCGTCGGGATCGTAACCGATGGCGGTAATGTAATTTGAAAGAGCATCAACCCAAACGTAGGTAACATGACGGGGGTCAAATTCCACGGGAATACCCCAGTCAAAGGAAGTTCTGGAAACGCACAGATCCTGAAGTCCGGGCTTTAGAAAGTTGTTTATCATCTCGTTCTTACGGGAAGAAGGGGTAATAAACTCGTCGTGCTCCTCAAAGTACTTAAGCAGTGCGTCCTGGTACTTGGAAAGCTTAAGGAAGTACGCCTCCTCCTTGGCGGGAGAAACCTTGCCGCCGCAATCGGGACAGCAACCGTCGCTCGCCTGAGTAGAAGTCCAGAAAGATTCGCAGGGGGTGCAATAAAGCCCCTCGTAAGTACTCTTGTAAATGTCGCCCTTTTCGTAGAGCTTTTTAAAAATCTTTTGTACCGTTTTTCTGTGGCGTTCATCGGTGGTGCGGATAAAGTCATCGTTGCTTATTTCAAACTTTTTCCAGATCTCCTTGATTTCGCCCGTGATTTTATCAACGTATTCCTGAGGGCTGATTCCGGCAGCCTTAGCCTTTTCCTGAATCTTCTGACCGTGCTCATCCGTACCCGTGAGGAAGTGAACATCAAAGCCCTGCATTCTCTTATAACGTGCAATAAAATCCGTCAAAACAATCTCGTACACGTTGCCGATATGGGGTTTTTGCGACGCATACGCAATGGCTGTTGTGATATAAAACTTTTCTTTCATAACGGTATACACCATCCTTTTTTCACGGCTGACAAAAAGCATGCCAGCCTTTTTATGACCGAAGCCCTGCTCTTCCACTTTCGGGGAAATCCGAGCTACAAGACTTC
Organism: Clostridia bacterium; assembly: GCA_017531625.1. Classification (GTDB taxonomy): domain Bacteria; phylum Bacillota; class Clostridia; order Oscillospirales; family CAG-382; genus SIG636. Next base: position 13,018 of record JAFXKQ010000127.1, read on the forward strand.
GGCTGTAAAACCCGAACTTCTTCGGCTTTCAAATCCAAGCATGACCGAGAGCAAAAAATAAGGCACCAAGAGCAAGAGTAAAAACTTGTTCACCAACACCAAAACCAGACAAGGGAGCCAAAAGGAAAGAACCAACGAAGCACCGCCCTCGGAAAAGCGCTCCGCCTGCTCAAAGGCGAAAGCCGCCCCCAGCTGTTCAAACCTAACAAAAACAAAGGAAGCGTTGACAAGCTCCACCGCTCTGACAAAAAGAGCAATCAAAGAGGCAAAAGCGGCAAGCTCCGTAATCACGCATAAAACCGTAAGCTCCTGCGACCCGACAAGAGGTGAAAGCCACCCTTCCATCCGCAACGCTACGGCAAAGAGCACCGCAGGGAACAAACCGCCCGACGCAAGGTAAATCAAAGCTGAAAGGCAAAAGCTCACAGCCATTCCGAACCTTTTGCCCGACGAAAAGTAATAGAGCATCTCAAAAACGGAAATCCCGCCCATGGAAACGTCAAAAGCAAAAAAACGTATTACTCCCAACACCACGGGCACAGCAACGAAAAACGAAACCGTAAGGTACGGAAGATGCCCCAGGTCAAACGGCGTAAACGCCCTCATCACCGCTTCGACAAGCCCAAAGAACCTGTAAACGGCGAAAACCAAAATCCCCGCCATAAAAACTGCGTACAGATAAACGAAAGGCTTTTTCCAGAATGCCGCAGAAGCCCGCCTTTTGACCTCTCTGTTGCTGCCGTCCATAACAATCACCCGTACTATTATGGACAGATGCGAAAGGCTTTATTATTCTTCCGCTTGCTTCTCCTGCTTTTCGGAAATTCTTTTTGCTTTATCCCTCAAGCCCTTAAAAAAAGAGCTTAACATCTCTGAGCATTCCTCTTGCATTACCCCGCCAACCACCTCGGGATGATGGTTGTAAGGAAGGGCGTTAAGGTCCACGACGCTCCCGAAAGAGCCTGCCTTTTGGTCGTAAGCACCGAAAACCACCCTCTTTATCCTTGCGTTTATGATGGCACCGGCACACATTGCGCAGGGCTCCAGGGTCACGTACAGCTCGCAACCGTTCAGACGCCACGAACCAAGCTTTTTGCACGCTCTGTCAATGGCAGTAATCTCCGCATGGCAAAGAGCGTTAGCCTTCTTCTCCCGCGTGTTCCTCGCTCTTGCGATAACCTCTCCGTCCTTAACAATAACCGCTCCAATGGGCGCTTCCTCATCCTTAAACGCAGCTTTTGCCTGCGCCAAAGCCTTTTTCATAAAGAAATTGTCGTCCATTTTGCGCTACACCCCAAAAATTTTATGGCACTTTGCCCATACTATTTATGAATTATACCACCATAATAGCAAAATTGCAATAATAATAATTTTTTTCGCCCAAAATGCAAAAAAAGGCTTGTAATTTTATTCCATTTGATATAAAATAACACACAGAACAAAATAATACATCTTCACGGAGGTTTATTCTATCATGGCAGTAAAAGTTGCTATTAATGGTTTTGGCCGTATCGGTCGTCTCGCATTCAGACAGATGTTTGGTGCAGAAGGTTATGAGGTTGTAGCTATCAACGACCTTACCAGCCCCAAGATGCTCGCTCATCTTCTTAAGTATGACTCTGCACAGGGCAAGTACGCTCTCGCTGACAAGGTTTCCTTCGGCGACGACAGCATCACAGTTGACGGCAAGACCATCAAGATTTATGCTGAAAAGGACGCCAACGACTGTCCTTGGGGCGAACTCGGCGTTGACGTAGTTCTCGAATGCACCGGTTTCTACTGCTCCAAAGAAAAGTCCATGGCTCACATCAACGCAGGCGCTAAGAAGGTTATTATCTCTGCTCCCGCAGGCAACGATCTTCCCACCATCGTTTTCAACGTAAACGAAAAGACTCTTAAAGCAGAAGACAACATCATCTCTGCTACATCCTGCACCACCAACTGCCTCGCTCCCATGGCTAAGGCTCTTAACGATTACGCACCCATCGCTTCCGGTATCATGACAACAGTTCATGCATACA
>JAFXKQ010000015.1 GCA_017531625.1 Clostridia bacterium
CGAAACCGTAAGCATAAGGCGGTTTTGCAAGTAAGTAAAAACGACTCCCGTGAGGTAAATCACCGCAAGCACAAGAAGCGCTTCTATGAAAAGTGTAAGGTTTCCGAAATTTGTTCCGTTCTCTTTGTCAAGAAAATCGTTTATTATAGGTCTTAACATATAACCGGACGCAAGCTGAGCAACCGTTCGGAAAACCATGCTCAAAATAACTAAGACAAGTCTCCCTTTGTATTTCCCAACGTAAGAGAAAAGCCTTTTGACGGTTCCTGCGGTGTTTTTAGGTTTCCCCTTAGCCATCATTCCGCCGCGTGGACCGCCGCCTCTGGGACCGCCCGGGCCGGGGCCTCGTTTGGGATCGGGGGCGCTGCTGTTATAGCGTTTTTTCAACACTTCAAGACTTCTTACTGCCATAAATCAGCCCACCTCCTTTGAGTCCATCTGCGAGTTATAAATCTCTTGGTACTCTGTGTTTGTCTTAATGAGTTGTTCGTGAGAGCCAATTCCCGTAATTCGGCCGTCGTCCATAACTATTATCTCGTCAGCGTCGATTACAGAGCTGATACGCTGTGCAATAATTATCTTCGTAGTACCGGCAAGTTCAGTAGCAAAAGCCTTTCTGATGTGGGCTTCCGTCGCAGTATCAACGGCACTTGTACTGTCATCGAGAATAAGTATCTTAGGTTTGTTCAGTAAAGCACGGGCAATGCAAAGTCTCTGCTTCTGACCGCCCGAAACGTTTACGCCGCCCTGTTCAAGCTCCGTTGAGTACCCCTCTGCAAAGCCCTCGATGAAGCCGTGTGCCTGTGCACTCTTTGCCGCCGCTTCAAGTTCCGCCATGGTAGCGTTTTCATCGCCCCAACGGAGGTTTTCCTCAATCGTACCTGAAAAGAGGACATTCTTCTGTAAAACCATGCTCACGCCTTCACGCAGACTGACGAGACTGTAATCCTTTACGTTCACTCCGTCCACAAGAACTTCGCCCTCATCCACGTCGTAGAGCCTGGGAATCATCGAAACAAGTGTGGTTTTTCCGCAACCCGTAGAACCGATAATTCCCACGGTTTTGCCGCCTTCAACGGTAAAGCTGATGCCGTCAAGAACCTTCTCTTCGCTGTTCTTGTAGTATCTGAACCCTACGTTTCTGAATTCAACCGTACCCTTTTCAACCTTTTTGTCCTTGCAAAGCGCATTGTCGTCGTTCAAATCAACTTTTTCGTCAAGAACTTCTCTGATTCGCTTGGAAGATGCCAACGCTCTTGAACTGTTAATAAAGAGCATTGTAAGCATCATAAGAGAAAAAAGTATCTGATTTATGTACGTAAGAAACGCCGTAAGGTCACCCAACAGCATGTCACCAACGATTACCTGCTTACCTCCAAACCAAACAACTGCAAGGGAGGAAAGGTTCATAATCAAGGTGAGAATCGGCATCATCACGATCATCACCTTCATGGCGCTCATGCCCGCGTTCTTTAGCTCGCTGTTTGCGCTTGAAAACTTTTCACGTTCAAAGTCCTCTCTTACAAACGACTTTACAACTCTTACATTTGTAAGGTTCTCCTGAACCGTGGAGTTGAGGGAATCGATTTTATTCTGCATTTTCCCAAAGCGGGTGAATCCCTTTTTGATTACCACTGCCTGCACCGTAGCGATAAGCGGAATCGCAACAGCAAGCACGACCGCGAGCCGTGCATTCATAGTAATCGCCATGATCAAACCGCCTATGAGCATACCGGGCGAACGCAAGCACATACGCAACAGCATGTTTACAAAATTCTGTAGCTGTGTCACGTCGTTTGTAAGACGTGTAACCAACGAACCCGTGGAAAACTTGTCAATGTTGGCAAAAGAAAACTTCTGTACCTTGCTGTAAATGTCCTCACGAAGATCACCCGCAAAATTGATTGCCGCCTTCGCCCCGAACCACGCACCGCCGACACCGCCGAGCATCATAAGCAACGCAGTAACAATCATCAAAATACTGCTCAGCACAATGTAACTGACTTCGGGAGCAGTTGATGCATCGTTAATGATTCCCGCCAAAAACTTCGGCATCAAAACCTCACCGATTACCTCGATAATCATACACAGCGGACCGAGGATAAAATACTTTTTGTAGGGTTTTACGTATTTAAGCCATCTTCTCAAACCATGTCACCTCTCTCTTTACCGTTTATCTCCGCTAAAGCAGATGAACCGCCCTTAAGCGTGTTTTCAATTTTTTCAAGGCACGATTCAAAAAATTCAAGTTCTTCATCCGTTAAAGCAGAAAATGTAAACTCGTCAACACTGTAAAAGTATCTTCTGCTTTTGCACACCAAATCCATCCCCTCTTTCGAAAGCCGGATTTCCTTGTTTCTGCCGTCAGCGTCAGCCGCAACTCGCTCAATGTATCCCGCTTTCTCAAGCTTTTTAAGAGAGACCGCCACCGCGGCAGGACTGATTTCCAAATGCTCTGCAAGCCATTTTTGAGACGGTACGATGTCTTTATTGGATAAATGCATAAGCAATCTATGCTGACTTTGATGGACACCCATAAGTTCCACGTGTTTTTCAAAAACAGCCTTGTGCAAACGGTTTACCTTCAAAAGCTTGTGCATTACCTCGTTGCCTTTAAGCCGTTGATTATCTGTACTTCCCGTAATCCTCGCCTCCTAAAAATTAACTAGCTAACAATTAACACGTTAATCATTATATGTGTTACCATTACGGTTGTCAATAGTGACTTTTGCCAATTAGTAACATTATAGTTCTTATAAAAATGTTGAATTTTTATCTTGAGAGAAATAATTGTTTGTGGTATAGTCATTTCAGTTAAAGGTTTACTTGATTAACTTCTTTTTTTGGAGGTGTGCATCTTGAACGGAACAAACCCGCTTGTAAGAGTAAAAGACATTATTCCGTCTGTCCACGTCGAATTGATTTACGCCACGCCAAACAATTTTATGGGACAGTGCATTTACACCTTTAAAGAGGCATACCTCAGACTAAACACTGTCAAGAAGCTTGAAATAGCACAGAATCACCTTCTTGAAAAAGGGTACAGCATTAAGATTCTCGATGCGTTCCGCCCCGTTGAAGCTCAATTCAAGCTGTGGGAAATAATGCCGAACGACGATTTTGTTGCCGACCCCAACAAGGGTTTTTCCAAACACAGCAGAGGCTGTTCTGTTGATGTTACTCTTGTCACCAAAGACGGCGAAGAACTCGAAATGCCCTCCCCCTTCGATGATTTCACAGGTAAAGGCAAACGTGAGTACTCTCATGCAAGCCACGAAGCGAGGAAACACATTCTGCTTCTTGAAGAAGCGATGAAGCTTGCGGGATTTAACGCATACATAAACGAGTGGTGGCATTTCAACGACTCCGTCCTTGACGAAATCGTTACAAATTCCGCAGATTTAGTGTAAAAATTGCAATAATTCGAAGTAGATAAAATTTTTTTAAAAATCAAAAAAATTTTCTTGACACAGTTAAAACTATGTGATATAATCCGATAGTGACCTACGGAAAGATGGCTGAGTTGGTCTAAGGCGCACGACTGGAAATCGTGTAGGCGTTAATAGCGTCTCCAGGGTTCGAATCCCTGTCTTTCCGCCAGAAAAGGAGTTGATTTATTCAGCTCCTTTTTCTTTTTTTGTAAACCTATCAACGACTTCTAAACAAGCCCTCTGCATGCTAATGTCTGCATGAGAGTAAATATTTAAAG
>JAFXKQ010000128.1 GCA_017531625.1 Clostridia bacterium
ATTGAATTCCTTAGCGCAAACTGTGTCGGTGGGGAGGAGGAACTTAACGCCCTTAGCCTCAGCCTTTGCGAGGAGCTCCTTAGCGAGGTCGATCTTGTCGTTTTCGCAGAGAGAGGTACCGATTTCGCCGCCGAGAGCCTTTGCGAAGGTGTAAGCCATGCCACCGCCGATGATGAGAGTGTCAACCTTTTCGAGGAGGTTGTTGATAACGCCGATCTTATCGGAAACCTTTGCGCCGCCGAGAATGGCAACGAAGGGTCTCTTGGGGCAGTTAAGAGCGTCGCCCATGATGGAGATTTCTTTGTTGATGAGGTAACCGCAAACTGCGGGGAGGTAATCAGCAACGCCTGCTGTGGAAGCGTGAGCTCTGTGAGCTGTGCCGAATGCGTCGTTTACGTAGATGTCAGCGAGAGAAGCGAGAGCTTTTGCAAAATCGGGATCGTTCTTCTCTTCTTCCTTATGGAAACGAACGTTTTCAAGCAAGCAAACGTCGCCGTTGTTAAGAGCAGCAACCTTAGCTTTAGCGTCGTCACCGATTACATCACTTGCAAGTGCTACGTTCTTGCCGAGAATCTCGGAAAGACGTGCTGCAACGGGAGCAAGTGTGTACTTCATATTAAATTCGCCCTTCGGACGGCCGAGATGGGAGCAAAGGATAACTTTTGCACCGTTGTCCATCAAGTACTTAATGGTGGGAAGTGCGCCGTTGATACGGCCTTCGTCGGTAATTTTACCGTCGGAAAGCGGAACGTTAAAATCGCATCTTACGAGGACCTTCTTGCCTTTTACAGCTATGTCCTCAACTGATTTTTTGACTGCCATAAAGATTCACCTCATTGTATATTATAAAATTTTTATTTAAAGAAGCTCTTAGAGAATTGCTCAAAAGCGCTCTTTTCCTTAGTTGATAGCTCGTCTGAGAAGTCCGTTGACTCATTTACAGCGGTACCGAGTGCCTTAGTGCAAACGTCTGCCACTTCGGAAACCTGGTTATAAAAGTACGCAGGGTCGCAAAAGGCGGTCTTCTTTATGAGAGCGAGCATTTTTGTGGAATCGTTGTTCCAAAAGTAGTAGTTTATGAAGGCACTTTGCAATGCCTCGTCAATCTCGTCCGCAGAAGCGGCAAAAAGGCAATTAAGCATCGCACCTGTAAAGTCGCTGTCTTCGATTGAAGACGGTACGGCGATGGCGTAAGCGCTGCCGTCTAAAAATGAACAGTAATTTTCTTGTTCCTTGGTCATTTTGGGAAGAGGGAGAAGTCCCCATTCGCGGTTTGCCTTATCCAACTTATAAACCATGTCCATCTTGTACACGAAGAACGCGACACGGCCTTCTGTAAAGGTTTCAAGCGCCTTTGTTCCCGTGTTCTTGAAAAGGACACCGTTGTTTTCAAGCTTGGAAACCGTTGCGGCAACGGTGGTAACCGTACTGTCGTTCACGGAAATCACGGGCTCTTTGTTGTAGGAATCGCCGAAAAAGCGATTTCCGCCGGATGCCCAGACTACGTCAGTCAAATCTGAGTAGCTGTAATAACTCGCAATCCCGAATGTATCCCTTGAAACGTCGGGAGAATCCTTCTTTAACGTGTCGGCACAGACCGTTTTGATGATTTGCAGCATCGCATCCCAAGTCCATGTGCCGTCCTCAACCATTTGGACGGGGTCAAAGCCTGCTTCGGCTAAGAGCTGTTTGTCGTAATAGACTGCCCAGAGGTCAGAAGTGTTCATGGTCATGCCGGAAGACAGCATGTAGAGGGAGTTATTAACGGTTTGTGCTTCAACCAGTTTAGGGCCTACGTAACCTGCGTTAAGATTAAGATGCGGAATGGAGTAAAGGTTTTTCAAGTAACCCGAACTCACCAAAGTAGCCAAAACGTCTGCGTTAGTGCAAACCAAGTCTGCGTAAGGCACTCCGCTTTCTTCGGCGTTTTTCAAGCCTTGTGCAAGGGCTTCTGCATCTTCGACAAGCTTTACTTGGACGTTAACACTGTATTTTGCTTCAACCAAGCGGTTTCTTTTGATAACCGCTTTATCAATGAGGGAATCACCCTCACCGCTGAATAAATCGGGGTTCGTGGTGGCGATGACAAAGGTGCGATCGTTGTACTCTTCGGTGTCGTCGAGGGTGGCAATCCACTCTTGGGCACTTTTTTGCTCTTCTGAGCTTTCTGCGGGATTCTCAGATAAAGTGCTGCTTTCCTCGGTGCTGTCATCGCTTTTGCACGCAACGAGGGAAATGAGCATGGCGCAGAGCAGAAGAAAAGACAAAACCTTAGCCACAAATTTAATTTTCAATCTAAAACCTCCAATGGGGGAAGGGCGGAAACTCCGCACAAAATGTTTCACGTGAAACAAACTGAAATTTTTAAGCTTTTAGCAACAAAACTCTATGCTCCAAATCGACGCCGACAACTTCCGCATCAATTGATGTGCCGACTTTGAATTTTTGGCGCCATTCGGTGGAGTTTGCGTCATCAAAGAGAATCTGACCCACGCAACTGTTGTTGAGCAAAACTTTGACGGATGCTGCGTCAACGCTCCAGACTGTGCCGTTGTACTTCTTGCCTACGCTCTTCTTCATGTAATCAAGGGCGAAGAGGTCTGAGATTTCGTCCTCAACCCAAAGGGCTTTGATTTCTGAAACCGAAGCAACAAAGACACCTACACGGGTGTACTTCCACAAAAGCGACCTGTCGAGAGGAGCGGTGTCGTTACGGCTTGCGATAACTGACTTTATTATACGCTGTACGCAGAGATCTGCGTAACGGTTGACAGGGTAAGCGAAACGCAGATACTTGTCCATGCCGTGGATGGCGTGGCGCGCCGGATGGCAGGAAAAAGAAGTAGCCGGGAGGATTCTCAACAGTTCAGACAGCAAAATCTCCTCATAAGGCATGCCTCTTGCCTCGCCTGTAACGTAAGAGAACAGCTCTTCGTCAGAAACGAGGGAGGTTTCAATTCCTAAAGAAGCGGCAAAGGCGCGGAAGTCTTCAAGCGCAGACTTTGAGGGCAAGGGCCTCACTCTGTAAATGGTGGGAACCGCGTTTGTGTCAAAGTAATTGGCAAGGGAATAACCCACCACGGAGATAAACTCACGGATCAGCCTTGCAGGGTCGCTGTCTTTTTCAGCTTTTATGCTGATGGGCTTTCCTCCGTGTCTGCCGAAAATGAATTTTCTGTTTGCTTTATCAAAATCGGTAGAGCCAAAGGAAACTCTTGTGCTTTGTAGGATGCCGCCAAGAGCGAACATGTCGTTTAAGGTGTTCATAACACCGGAGTATTTCTCTCTGAGCGGAAGGATTGCAGAGCCGTCAGCGCAGAGTAAAAGCGCTTCAAGCTCGTCATAAAGGCAGTTTGTTGCCACGTTGATAACACTTTCGCAAAAGTCAAAGTCAACGACCTTGCCCGTTTGCGTAACGGTTACGAAAATGCTTATTGTAAGTTTGTCCTCTCCGACCCCGAGGAAACAGGAATCATGTGCGAGAGCCGGCGGGAACATGGGAATCTCTCTGTCGGGGAGAACAACAGTCTTACCACGTTTACAAGCGGTAATGTCGAGCTGTGAGTCAAGCGGAACAAACTCCGCCACGTCTGCCACGTGAACGCCGAGAATGTAGTTACCGTTCTTGTCACGCTCAACGGAAAAGGCGCACTCTGTACGGCTGTTCTCGTTTTTTGTGACGGTAAGTGTGGTTTTACCTCTGAGGTCAACCCGTTTTGTAAGGTAAGGGGAAATCTCGGTGTAAGTTGTCTGTTTCGCCTCTAAGAGAGCGGCGGAAGAAAAAGGCTCGTCAAGGTTGTTGGAAAGAAGTAAACCTTTTACATTAGGTTCGAATTCCTTCGCGGAACCCAAATTTTCCTTTACCGTAAGACGCATGGAAGAAGGGGTTTTGAATCGACCGAGCGACCCGCAAACCTTGTCTCCGTCTTTAACCGAAACGGTTTTTTCGCTGCTGAGCTGAATGCGGTGCTCAATGTAGTGATCGGGAATAAGGAATTTTTTGCCATTTATGGTGGTGACTGTACCAACTACGGTATCTGTAAGAGGTTTTATTATGCTTTGAACTTTGCCTGCCACGACGGTCTTTGAGAGACGTTCCGTGGTGTCCGCAAGGAGAGGACGGCGGGATTTTTTTACAGGCGCAGACTTGACCGCAACGGAGACCATGTCGCCAACCCGTGCCCCACCGGTTGCTGCAGGCGCGATGAAAACTTCCTCGGGCAGGGAGGAATCCTGACTGTCAAAGCCCGTAATCCTGACAAAGGCGGAACCGTCTTTTTTGTAATAAAACAAACCCTCGTACTGATTAGTCATAACAAATCCGTCCTTTAAAAGTCTAATAAAAGAGTCGATTTAACTTGAGGAACGTCAAGTTTTGGCGATCCGTATCTGAAAAGGTTTAACCCGTTGCAGAAAAATCAAAAAAGCTTCCCCCGCTGAAAACCGGAGGAAGCTTCAGAACTCGTTTTATGTTTCCCAACGCAAAACGCAACCTCACGGATCTACGCCTATTGCAAAGGCTTGGGTTAAACGGTTTGTGTTTGTTTAGAATGGAAAATAAGGTGTAAAACCGCTAAGCTAAAAACTTACTCAGCAGCCTCGGAAGATGCTTCAACAGAAGCCTCTGCGGAAACCTCTGCGCTTGCTTCGGCTGATGCTTCAACGGAAGCCTCAGCAGATTCTTCAGCGGAAGCTTCAGCACTTATTTCTACAGAGGAAGTGCTCTGTGTGGAAGAAGTGGAACCGGTAGAAGCGTTGTCATCACTTGCACTGATAAGGAAGAGAGCAATAACGAGAATGATGAAGATAACAACAACGACGTTGGTAACTCTGGAAAGAACCTTATCTACTGCCTTACCCTTCTGCTTACCGAAGAATGTCTCAGCGCCACCGGCGATGGTACCGGAAAGCTTCTTGCTCTTGCCGCTCTGCATAAGAATGGAAACAATAAGGAATAACGCACAAACAAGTAAAAGAATACCAAGGGTAAGTTCCATAAAAGATCTCCTCTCAAAGTCAAAAACAAAAATTGGTAAGGTGAAAAACGATGCTGAAAACCACCATAATTCACAACAGGCTGATTATAGCACAAAGCTTGTCTAATTGCAACAGCGTTAACAAAAATTGATAAAAATTTAATACAAATTTAATAAATTTTAATCTTTGGAAGCGTTTATGTATTTCTTTATAAGGCGGTAAACGAAAGCGCCCACGTTAAACAGCATGTATGCGCCAACTAAAATGCAAGCCCAAAGCAAAACGGTTTTCATGGTTTCGCTTTCGAGAAATGCGAAAACCTTTTGACCGAAGGTCTGGAACGTGTTTTCGGTAACGGAGGTTTTTGCCACTAACTCCGTTGAAGCAAGAAGTTCGCCGTCCAGGAGGACCGAGACGGTTCCAACAACCTGACCTTCAAAAACCGGTGCGTTGAGGCGTTCCTCTGTGAAAAACACTTGCTTTTCCAAATCTGTCTCCACGTCGGTACCCGCGGGGAGCAGAAGCTCTATGTTGTCTTTTGCCACAACAAGAACGTAATCGCTTTCCTTGCCGGCGGAAACCGGAAGCTCTTCCGAGAAGTTCTTGCGGGTGATTACGGAGTGGTAGCTAAAGGATTCCGTAGCCCAAGGAATAAACGCCTTCATGTCGTCGTAAGCGTTTCCCGGCTCAAAATAACGGGTGGAAGAGCCGTCCTCGGCAATGGTACGTTTTTCGGCACTCGCTTCTGCCACAACAAAAACGTAGGAAAGCCCGTCTTTTTCTGCGGAGCTGATGAGGCAGTAACCGCTTTCGTTCTCTGTCTGACCGGCGATTAAGCCTTTTGCCTCTTTCATGTAGTAGTTGCTGATGAGGGAAGTGCTTGTAAGGTAGTTTTTGGAATGGATTTTACTCTCGCCCACCGTTGCTTTGGGTTCGGAAGCGAGGGTAACCAGCTCGTTTTTAAGGAAAACCGCTTCAGCGATGAGGGCAATGTCCTCTGCCGTGGTGTGTGAGGTGGCGGAATTGAGACCTGTACAGTTGGAAAAGTGGGTGTTTTCGCAACCGAGCTCTTCAGCCTTTTGGTTCATCAGTTTAACAAAGCTTTCGGGGGAACCGCTGACGTAAACCGCAAGACTTACGCAGGCATCGTTTGCCGAGCAGACGAGAACCGCCTGAATCAAATCTCTCGCCGAAAGAATGCTTCCGCTTTTTAAGCCCAGTCTCGGTGCGGAAACCTGACCCACTGCACCGATGTAGCCATCCTTTTCCGCTTCTGCGGGAATGACTACTTTTGCGCTGGTCTGACCGATGCTTTCATAAGCAACCAGGGCAGTCATGAGCTTAGCCGCTACACCGGGTTGGATGACCTTGCCTTTTGAATTGTTAAAAATGTTTCTTCCTGAATCCACGTTACGCACCACCACGGTGTTAACGGTGGAGGGCGGCGGATTCTCCTTGGAAACAGCATCTACAATGATTGTACTTGTTTCTGCGGTTTCATCGGCGCAGACACAAAGACTGCCAAAGGAAGAAGCTATTATAAACAGAGAAAGTAACAGAAAAAAACTTCGTCTGAAAACCATTCTCATTTTCTCCTTTCAGTAAAAAGGGCAACATTAGAGCAGATTTTTGTCGTAATTCCGTAAAAAAGCCTGAGCTTCTGCGATGTCGAGGTCGATTCTGTTTTTTAAATCCTCTGCAGAACCGAATTTGATTTCGTCCCTGAGCTTTTTGCAAAGGCTGACCTTAACTTTTTTGCCGTAGAGTTCGCCCTCAAAGCCGAACAAATGGGTTTCACAAACGGGCTCCGAAACGTCACCGAAGGTTGGATTGATTCCAATGTTCGTAACGGATTCAAAAACTCTGCCGTCAACCGTACAAAAAGAAGCGTAAACTCCGTGGGAGGGGATGACTCTCCCCTTGGGAAACCGCTGGTTAACGGTGGGATGTCCGAGCTTGCGCCCACGCTTAAAGCCGTCGAGAACGGGTAAAATGCAACTGTAACAGCGCCCCAGCAATTCAGCCGTCTTTTCCATCTCTCCTGCGGAAATAAGCTCACGCAGTCTCGTGGAGCTGACTGCTTCGCCGTCCACAAAGACGGGAGCGACGGTAGTGAGCCCTACGCCGTGCTCTGCCAGCAGTCGGCGCAGAACCTCCGCGTTTCCGCCCCGGTTCTTACCAAAGCAGAAATTGAAGCCGCAAATTACGTGCTTTGCACCGAAAAGCTTACAAATCACTTCGGAAACAAAGACTTCGGGCTCAACATCACGGAGCTTTTGAAAATCCGCACTGTACAGCAGATCCACGCCCGCCTCTCTGAACAGAGCTTCCTTGTCATCGGGGCCTACAATATACTCAAAAGGCTTACCCGCCAAAAAGCTTTGGGGGTGAGCCTCAAAGGTCCACACCAATGCGGGAAGCTGTAAACGGTCTGCTTCACAAACCAAGGCATCAATTAGTGCCTTATGACCTTTGTGAAGCCCGTCAAAGTTCCCGATAGAAAGGACACAACCGCCATTCAGCGGTAAGTCCACGTCTCGAATCAAACGCATAAAGCCGTTCCTTTCGGCAAAATCAGACTTCGTTGCTGAAATTATGAAAAATCCGGATAAAACAAGTAAAAGCCCTCGGTCAAATTCAAACAAAGGTTTAAGCTGAACTCAAACAAAGGCTCAAAAAGCTTAATTTAAAACACGGTTTTAACCCGAAAACACGCACAGTTTCAAACCGAACTCACACAAATTATAATAATATTTTTTTACACCTTTGTCAATATAAAGGCATAATTTTTTGCTCAAACGCAGATAATAAGAAAAATCTTCAAATTAACCGAACAAAAAAAGAAAAAGGTCGGAGAAAGGGAGAAACAAAGAATTGAAAAAAGACATAACAGCAGTAGTGCTTGCGGGCGGGTTTGGAAGCAGACTTATGCCTCTTACGGAAACCGTACCGAAGCCCTTGTTGAAGCTGTACGGCGAGAGTGCGTTTGAGCGCACGGTAAAGCTTCTTGTGAAGAACGGAATAAACGACATTGCGGTAACCACCTTTTATTTGGCGGAGCAGGTGGAAAAAGCAAGGGTAGAGGGTGCAAATCTTAAGTTTTTCCGTGAACGCAGACCTCTCGGAACGGCAGGTAGCGTAAGAAGCACAAAAAACGAAATGGGTAGCACCTTCATCGTAATGAGCGGGGACATAGTGTGCGATTTTGACCTTAAAAGTGCGGTAAAACGCCACAGAGAACGTGGAGCTTTAGCCACGGTTCTTGCGGTCAGAACGGAAAGTCCCACGGAGTACGGAACTCTGGTTTCGGAAAACGGAGAAATACGTTACTTTGACGAAAAGCCGTCCTGGAGCCGCACCGTTTCAAATCTGATAAACACGGGAGTCTACATTTTTGACTACTCGGTTTTTGATTACCTGAACGAGTCGGTGCGTGATTTTGCCAAGGATTTGTTTCCTTTGCTGTTGTCAGCAGGGGAAAAAGTCTACTGCGATGAACAAAAGGGGTTCTGGTGTGACGTTGGCGACATAAGGAGTTATTACGAATGTTCCTTTGCTTTGAGCGGAGGCAAGAGAAACATTATTTCGCCCGAAGCAGACGTTTCGGGGCGTGCATCCCTTGACGGGGTGATCGTTTTAGTGGATGCGGTGATTGAGGACGGGGCGGTTGTTAACCACAGCATTGTCTGCGACGGAGCCTTCATCGGCAAAAACGCCAAGATCGAAGGCGGCACGGTCATCGGCCCAAAAACCGTAATTAGTGAAGGCGCCTACGTTGCGGAAAACGTGATTTTAAAGGGCGGTCTGTACGTTGGAAAGGAAGCAAGATTGATGAAAAGCATAATTTTTGGGGAAGCCAGACGCCGACTTATCGACGGCGGAAAAATCAGCGGTCGCTACGGAAGCGGCATAAACGGAGAGCTTTGTCTGCAAATAGGAGAAGCGCTTTCCTGTAAAGAGTACCCTTACGAAAGGGAAAGGGTTCGTGTGGGGGTTATGCATTGCGGAACGGCAGAGAGCAAAGTGCTTTCCGATGCCATTCTCTGCGGCGCAAGGCTTTACGGAGCGGATTGCCTTGACATGGCAGAGGGTTTTGAGGCAATGAGCGCTTACCTGTCGAGGGTTTACTCGCTGGACGTCTCCGTTTTTGTGAGGACTTCCGGGGGCGAGACGGAAATTTTCCTTTACGACAGAGACGGTTTACCTCCTACGAGACAGTTTGAACGCTCTTTTGAGGCGGCTTTAAACCGTTACAACCTGCCTTCGGCAAGGGCAAGCGAGATAAAGGTTTTTCAGGCGGAAGAAAGACCGAGATTCCTCTATGCCAAGGAAATGGTGGAGTCGGTGAGGGAGTTTCACGGCTTGAGTCTGTTGATTAGCGAAAAGAACGATGCTTCAGAGTTCTTGTTTTCCACCGCACGGGAAAAGGGAGCCGAGGTGGAGTACTTTGACAACGCACCTGAGGAAAAAACGAGTGGTACGGACTTGTTTTACGTTTCGGAAAACGGATTCTTTGCATCCGCAAGGCTTGCAAACGGCAAAAAATGCGGTTTTTGGGAGCTTTTGTGCATTGCGGCGGAGGCTCAGGGCGGAAAAATTGTTTTACCTGCCATTTCTCCGATTTTCGTGGAAGAGGAGCTTAAAAGCCACGGCGTAGAGGTGGAGTTCTGTGGCGGAACGGAAAGCGAACAAAGGAGTCGAGTTTATTCAAAGCCTTGGACAATTGATGCGGTTGCCCTCTGCTTAAAGGTGCTTGAAGCGGCAAAAATACGGCAAAGCTCCCTCAGCGACCTTTACGAAGCCTTGCCCCATTTGAGCTACAGCAGCCGTGAGGTAAGGGTTGACGAGTCGAAGAAGGCGGAGAGAATTGAGGCTTTGGGCAGAGAAGGCGAAAGAGGCAGAAACGGCGAAGGCATCAGATTGACTTACGAAAAGGGATCTGTGGTGGTTGTGCCGATGAATTCGGGCGGTTTCCGCATTTTTGCAGAGGCGGTAAGCATGGAAGCGGCGGAAGAAATGTTTGCTGAAACCGAAAAGAAGCTCAAATCTTAGAAATCTTGCAAGTTTGACAAAAAGGAAGGGATGCAAAAAACTCGCTTTGAGTTTTTGCATCCCCTTTTCGTTTAACTGACTTTGGTTTATCAAGCTGAGAACTTCTTTTCAAAAGAAGAAAAATGCTCAGTTCAATGCCTTTTTAAATTCGTAAAGCAAGCCCATGGCTTCAATGGGCGTGAGGGTGTCAAGGTCAAGCGCCTTGAGACGCTCAGTGATGGAAATTGACGCCAACTCTTCAAAAGAAACAGAGCTGTCCTCTTCCACGGGAGCATTCTTTAAATCGGGACGTGGCTGTTGCGCTTCAAGCTGTTTTAAAACCTGACGTGCACGTGAAAGAACCTCGTCGGGAACTCCCGCAAGCTTTGCAACTTCAATGCCGTAGCTGTCAACGCTTGCTCCGCGCACGATTTTCCTGAGGAACACAAGACCGTCGCCGCGCTTTTTAGCCGCTACGTTGTAATTGATAACTCCATTTATTTCGCCTTCCAACTCGGTAAGTTCGTGGTAATGGGTGGCAAAAAGGGTTTTAGCCTTGATTTTCTTTGCTGTAAATTCGAGAGAGGCTTGCGCAATGCTCAAACCGTCGTAGGTGGAAGTACCTCTTCCGATTTCGTCGTAGATGATAAGGCTCTTGTCCGTTGCGTTTTTAAGGATTGCCGCAAGCTCCGTCATCTCAAGCATGAAGGTAGAAGTGCCCGTAGCGAGGTCGTCGGAAGCGCCTACACGGGTGAAAACCCTGTCTGTAATGCCCACACGGGCGGATTTTGCGGGAACAAAGGAGCCGAGCTGAGCCATTACCACGGTTAAAGCCACTTGTCGCATGTAGGTAGATTTACCCGCCATGTTAGGGCCTGTGATGAGGGCAAGGCGGTTGTTGTCGCAGTCCAGTTCGGTGTCGTTGGGAACAAAGTAACTGTCTTTTAAGAACCGTTCAACCACGGGATGTCTTCCGTCTTTGATTATCAGCTTGTCAGAAAGGTCAACCTCAGGGCAGACGTAACCGTAATCTGCGGCAACGGTTGCCAAAGAAACGTAAACGTCAAGCTCCGCAACAAGAGCGCCGGAGAGCTTTAAGCGGTCGAGATTGGAAAGAAGGTGCTGGCGCAGAGCCTCAAAAAGTTCGGCTTCAAGGGCATAAAGTCTGTCCCTCGCACCGATTACACGGGCTTCCAGGTCTTTAAGCTCAGGGGTGACAAACCTTTCGCAGTTTGCTAAGGTCTGGCGTCTGATGAAGGTGTCGGGAACCTGTGAAATGTAGGATTTTGAAACCTCTATGTAGTAACCGAAAACTTTATTGTACCCGATTTTCAGCTTGGGAATCCCCGTCCGTTCCCGTTCCATGGTTTCGATTTTCAAAATCCAGTCCTTGCCGTCGGTCATCATGCTTCTGAGCTCATCCACAGAGGGATTAGCGCCTTTTTTAATGAAACCGCCTTCACGGATGGAAAAACGGGGGTTTTCGTCAATGGTGTTGAAAATGCTTTCTCCAAGGTCATCCAGAGTGTCGAGCCTTTCTCTGATGGAGGAGAGAGCTTCACATTTGAAATTTTCCAAAAGAGCTTTTATTTTAGGGAGCGCAAAAATCGTCTGTTCCAACGATTTTAACTCCTTAGGTGAGGCAGTTCCGTAAACCAAGCGGGTGGAAAGCCTTTCAATGTCCACCACCTGTTTCAGAGCGTCGGTAAGCTCTCCTCTCTCTACCGTGGAATCCTTCAATTCAGCCACAGCACCTTGACGGCGCTCAATAGAACGGCAGTTAAGCAAGGGGCGGTCAAGCCACTGCTTTAAAAGCCTTGCTCCCATTGAGGTTTTTGTTTTGTCTAAAACCCAAAGGAGAGAGCCTTTCTTTTCACCGCTGCGCATTGATTCGCAAAGCTCAAGGTTGCGCCTTGTGAAGCTGTCCAGGCGCAGAAAGCCGTCACTCTTGTAGAAGTTAAGCCCTTTAAGGTAGCCGGTGTCCGTCTTTTGAGTCCGCTTAACAAAGCGGAGCAAGGCGGTAAGAGCCTTAAAAGAGTAGTCGCTTTCCATTTCCGCGGAACGTGCCTTAATGTCGGGGAACTGGCTTTTCAGCTCAAAGAAGCCTTCTCCGTCATAAAACTCAGATTCCTCCACAGGGCTGATTAAAGTGCCGAAACGGGCATTAAACATTGAGGTAATGCCTTCGGAAGACCCCTTTGAAACAATCAGTTCCGCAGGAGAAAAAGCACTCGCCTCTGAAACAAGGGCGCTTTCCTTGGCAGAAGGCTCGTCGATGATGATTTCCGTAGCGAAAAGCTCTCCCGTTGAAACGTCTGCAAACGCAATGCCGTAACCGTCTCCGCCGTCGAAAAGCGAGCAAATGTAGTTGTTTTTACCGTCACTCAGGTACTCGCCCTCCGTAACCGTGCCGGGAGAAATGATGCGCACCACTTCACGCTTAACAAGCCCCTTCGCCTCCGACGGGTCTTCGGTCTGTTCGCAGATTGCCACCCTGTAACCGTTTGAAATGAGTTTTGTAATGTAGCCCTCTACGCTGTGAAAAGGTACTCCGCACATGGGCGCACGTTCTTCTTCTCCGCAGTCGCGACCCGTAAGCACCAGGTCGAGAACCTTGGAAGCTGTTTTTGCGTCATCGAAGAACATCTCATAAAAGTCACCCAGGCGGAACATAAGGATACAGTCGGGGTAGCTCTCTTTTATCTCAAAGTATTGCTGCATCATTGGAGAGAGTGCCATAGGAACGTCTCCTTCTCTGAAAATTTCAACGTAACCCGCACCGCTGACAAGCTTAAAGAGAGGTAAAAAGCAGTGCTTAGCACCGCTTTTCAGTCCTTAATCACTTAAAATCAATGGTTACAAGGTTTTTAGGTTTGGGTTGTTAAACCCTAAAAAGTCAAGTCTCTTTAATGGCAGCCGCCGCAGGTGCTGCAAGAGCCGCTGCAAGAGCTTTCGGGAGAAACGTAGCTGATAAGAGTTTCGTTTATCTCGTTGATCAGGTTGTTAAGAGCGATCTCTGCCTTGGAAAGACGTTTCATCGACTCGTTTGCAAGAATGAGGTCGTAAAGCTCAGCGGTTCTCTTTTCGATGCTGGCAATAAGCGCTTCGTCCTTGTCCTCTTTGGACTGCTGTTCAACAAGAAGCTGATTTTGTACGTTGTACTCGTTAACGGCAGCGGTGATTTTTACGTCGTGAAGGTATTCCTCTCTTGCTGCATTGTATTCGGTAATTACTGCGTCTTCCTTTAAAGCTTCGCCAAAGGAGTCAAGAAGTGTTTTAAGATACTTATCCATTTTGGTTTTCCTTTCGGTGTAAAAAATTTTTTAAAATTTCTAAATTAGTGTTGATTAGTTCGATTAGTCCTTCGTTAGTGCTGTTCCTGTGAGCGCATAAGCTTGAGCGTGGTCAACTTTTACGTCAAGAAAATGCCCTGCCGCCGCCTTTTCGGGGGCGAATCCTTCGGGAAGCGAGAAAGAAATGATTTTGTTTTGAGTGGTTCTTCCGCTGTAAATCCCGTCTTCGGGATTGACAATTCCGTCGGAGAGAACCCTGAATGTTTTACCCACGCTTTGTTTGTTTATGCCTTCGGCAATGAGGTTCTCCTTGGCGGAAAGCCTTGCAAATCTTGCCGTTTTGACTTCGTGGGGAACTTGTCCCTCCATTTCAGCGGCAACCGTGCCTTTTCTGGGGGAGTACACAAAGGTAAACAGCATGTCAAACCCCACTTTTTCTACGATGTCCACGGTGTTGTCAAATTCCGCCTCTGTTTCCGTCGGGAATCCGCAGATGATGTCGGAAGAAATCGCCGCTTCGGGCATTTTTTCTCTGATGTAGTAAGCTTTTTTCAGGTACTCCTCTCTGGTGTAGCCTCTGTTCATCAGCTTCAAAATCCGATTGTCGCCGGATTGAACGGGGAGATGAAAATGCTTTGCGATCCGAGGATTTGCCGCCATGACATCAATTAGCTCCTTAGAGGCATCCTTGGGGTGCGAGGTCATGAATCTGACACGGTACTCGCCATCAAAGGAAGCTGCTCTGTCAAGAAGCTCGGGGAAAGAGTAATCACCTCGGTAGGAGTTTACGTTCTGCCCCAAAAGCGTGATGTCTTTGTAACCCATTTTAACAAGGTTTTCAACTTCCTTGAGTACGTCTTCGCTCCGCCTGCTGCGTTCTCTGCCCCTGACGTAAGGAACTACGCAGTAGGAGCAGAAATTGTTACAGCCGTACATGATGGAAACCCACGCTTTATAAGAGCTTTCCCTCACCACGGGAAGCCCTTCTGCGATGATGCCAAACTCGTTGTGGGGCAATGAGCTTACGTGTGCTTTCGCGCCCTTTTGAGTCAAAGCGGTGTAAACCATTTCCGGCAAAGCGTGATGCCTGTCCGTGCCGAAAACAAAGTCCACGTAGGGGTAACTTTTGGAAAGCTGGGTACGGCGGTGCTCCTGCTCGATCATACAACCGCAAATTGCGGTAATGAGGGAGCGTTTGGCTTCTTTAAGCTTTTTGAGCTGGCCTGCTTTTGAGAGTGCTTTCAGCTCGGCGTGTTCTCTTATAGCGCAGGTGTTGTAGATGATGAGGTCAGCCTCGGAAAGAGATTCCGTTTTGCAGTACCCCATTACAACGCAAAGTCCGGCAAGCCTCTCGCTGTCTGCCTCGTTCTGCTGACAGCCAAAGGTTTGTATGCAGTATTTTTTTTCTTCTCCGATAAGGGAACGCACCCTGGGAATAAAACCCCTCTGGCGTTCAAGCTCTTCGGCGGAAACAAAAATTTCGTTCTTGGTCATAAAGACTCCTTAGAATGCAGTCCCTACGTGAAGCAATTCCTTAGCCAGAACTTCACGGTAAATGGGAGAGTAAGGGTTGAAGCTGTTGAGACAAACGCCGTCAAAGGCGCTGGTGGAATGAACGTAATCTCCGTTACCCAAGTACATTGCCACGTGACCGGGGAAGTAAAGGAGGTCGCCTTTTTTCGCTTCGGAAAGTGTGATTTCCTTTAACACGGCGCATTTGTCAAAAACGGCGTCACGGTAAAGGTGAATCCCGTTCATGTGGTAAGAAAGGAAGCAAAGCCCCGAGCAGTCAATGCCTGCGGCGGTTTTTCCGCCCCAGCGGTACTGTGTGTCCATAAGCCCCAAAGCCACAGCCGCAATTTTCTCTCTTAGAGCGGTCTTTTCTTCTTCTGAAAGCGCAGCAAGTTTTTCTCTGTCATCGGTTACGCTGAACTTAGGGGTCAGCGCCATTTTATGTACGTAGTAGGTTTCGCCGTCAATGGCTTTTACAGCGGCGTATCTCTCGTGTTCAAAAGAGCTGTCCACAAACACGAGTGCGCCCATGGGGAGAGTAAGTCCCGAGAGGGCACAGTTTTCGGGTTTAGGCAAAAGGTCGGCGAAAGGCTTTTTTATTGCGTAATTCGTTTCATAGATTCCTTCACTGAGGTCTTCCTTTGGAACGAACGCTTGGTAGCCGTAGTCTGTGTAAACCTTGAAAAATCCGTCTTTTTCTTCGAGAATCGCACAGTTTTGCCCGTAAAGCGCCTCATCGGCGTGTTCTGCCTTAACGCTCGGCTCGGAATAAAGGGCAACTGTGCCTTTGTTGAATGTGTGAGTCATTTGCTGCATTACACAGTCCTCCGAATTTGTCTGAAATTTTATTCTTTCGCTGTTGAAAAGTAAAAAACGTTGATTAAAAAGAAACGTCGGTTTTGTTAAAGTGAAAAATCGGTTTCGTCTGCTTCCGGAAACCGAAAAAACCATTCTTTTCATTGCTTAAAGTCTTGGTAACTGAAAAAACTAATGAAAAGGAGGAAGATTTCAGATGAAAAAAATAACTGTTTTAATTCTTTGTTTTGTCCTCGTCCTCTCCGCCCTTGCGATCCCCGTAGCGGGCAGAGGCGACACGTCAAAACAGTACAATTGGTTTGTCGGAAAGCACGAAAAAGGGCAAAGGCCCGAACTCGCCACCGACGCAGGTTTTTTAAAGGATTACCCCTACGTGGCGCTTGGTCCCGATGAAAAAGTGGTTTATCTCACCTTTGATGCGGGTTACGGTAACGAAAACGTGGAAAAAATCCTCGACACCTTAAAAAAACACGAAGTACAAGGGCTTTTCTTCATTTTGCCGGGAATCGTGAAGTACAGCCCCGAAACCGTCAAACGAATGGTAAACGAGGGGCACGTGGTTGGGAACCACAGCTACTCCCACGGCAACATGGCAAAGATAAGGGACGTTGGGGAATTCAAAAGCGAGCTTGTAAAGCTTGAAAGCTGTTACAAGGAGTTGACAGGACAGGAAATGAGTAAGTTTTTCAGACCGCCCGAGGGGGCTTATTCCGAAAACACTTTGATTTTCTGTGAGGAATTGGGTTACACTCCCGTCTTCTGGTCGTTCGCTTACGCGGATTGGGACAACAACAAACAAATGAACCCCGAAAAAGCAGAAGAAAAAATCCTCTCCTGCGTTCACAACGGAATGGTAATGCTCTTGCACCCCACCTCCGCAACCAACGCCGCAGTCCTTGACAGCGTAATCACAAAGCTGAAAGCGGAAGGGTACCGTTTCGGCAGAATTGACGAGCTGGCTAAATGACAGGACGCTCCACGCCGAGAGCTTTAAGCCCTGCCTGACCGCAAAGCCGTTTTGCGGCGGATTTGTCCATGCCGTTTGTGAGAACTCCCACAAAAACCGCGCCCTGTTCGGGAACAAAAACTGCTACGTCGTTGTAAACGTCGGTCAAATCTCCGCTCTTGCCGTAGTAAGGAAGATGGGGATTAAAAACGTACCTTGCAATGCGTTCCACGCATTTGTGACGTGAAAGAATCTCTTTCCCCAACTCGTAGCCCAGAACAAACTCAAAACAAAGACGAAGGTCGTTGAGGGTCGTGAAATTGTCCCGTCCCTCTTCGGCTGCTTTGAAATCAAGCATTTTTCTTGCGACAACCGTGTTTTTTGCGCCGATAACGTCTTTAATAAAAGCGTTGAGGGCATCAAAGCCCACGTCTGCGAAGAGGGCATTTGTGGCAGAGTTGTCACTGCTTCCCATCATGTAAGTAAGCAATTCCTTAACGGTAGCGGTGGTGATTTTAAGCTCCGTCATGATGCTGGTGCCAATCAGGTTTTTCTTTGCGACCGTGATTTCTCTGTCGAAATCCTTTTCGTTTTTCAAGTAGTAAGCTAAAACAAAGGTCTTGATTACGCTGGCGCTTTTAAAGGCCTTGTCTGCGTTGTGG
This sequence comes from Clostridia bacterium, assembly GCA_017531625.1. Lineage (GTDB taxonomy): Bacteria > Bacillota > Clostridia > Oscillospirales > CAG-382 > SIG636. Next base: position 17,238 of record JAFXKQ010000128.1, read on the forward strand.
CTTTCCGTAACGGTTTTGCCGTCAAGGGAGCAGATGAGCAAAGAATTGGTTTCGTTAAGAAATCGATTTAAGTCCAAGTCCGAAGCCCTCCCCGTTTATGTAGATGTTTTCCCCTTCAAAAGAGGTGTTCATCACCGTAGGAACGTGGGTCATAAGGTAAGGAGGATCCAGATCAAGGCGTTCAATTCCCTTGGCAGCCGCAAAATGAGCCGCCGCCGCAACGCTGATTGCGCCCTCCATCATGCAGCCGAGCATAAGGCCTACGCCGTTGTCAGCCGCTTCTTTCTGAATCTTCAAAGCCTCGTAAATGCCGCCGCACTTCATCAGCTTGATGTTGATGAGGTCTGCCGCACCCATGCGGATGATGCGCCTTGCGTCTGCGGGGGAGAAAACGCTTTCGTCCGCAAGAATTTTTATCTTAGTATTCTTTGTTACGTAAGCCAGTCCCTCGAAGTCCTCGTAATGAACGGGCTGTTCCACCAAATCCAGGTTCATTCCCGTGTCCTCTGCGGCGCAGGTAATGTAAACTGCGTCTTCGGGGGTCCACGCCTGGTTAGCGTCAAGACGGACAATTACTTCCTTGGGGAGAACCTCTGCCAAAGCCTTGATTCTCGCAATGTCCTCTTCCTTTGTGCCGCCGAGCTTTACCTTGATGGAGGAAAATCCTTCTGCAACAAAGCCCTTGGCATCCTCGGTCATTTTTTCAACGGAGCCGAGGCTTACAGTCGTGTCGGTTTTGAGGTGATGGGCCGTTCCCGTGCCGCCGAGGTAGGCGTAAAGAGGTTTTTTAGCCTGTTGAGCCAAGAGGTCATAAATCGCAATGTCCAATGCCGCCTTGGGCGTGCTGTTGTGGAAAAGCTTCGCCTGAACAAAGGGAAGCAATTCTTCGTTAAGCTCGGCACCCATCAAAAGAGGCTTGTAGTACTCGTTCAAAGCGTAAAGGATCGAGCCGTCTGTGTCCCCTGTTATTACGGGAGTCGGAGCGCAGGCGCCGTAACCGCAAAGCCCTTCGTCTGTGGAGAGCTTTACAACGTAGTATTTAATCACGTCAATGCGTCTTTTAGCTGTAATGAATGGAGTTTTAAGGGGGATGTTATCCTCAAAAACTTCAAGACCTGTTATTCTCATAAACAAAACACCTCAAAATTACTTTAATTCAAACAATTATTATAGCCCTTTTGAAAGCTCTTTGCAAGAGCAAATTTTTATGCTGTCCGCCTGCAAAAGTTTTGTGCTGTACGCTTGTGCGCTCTGCGCAGGCTTTGCTGTGAAAAAGTTTTTTGTTTTGCTTCCCTTACCACTTTCCGAGAAGGTTGTCGATTTGCGACGCCATCTTTGCCAGCTCCTTGTTGGAAAGACCTTCCGCACGCTTTGCCTTTTGCAGAAGCTGTTCCACCTTCGAAACGAGGGCGTTGTATTGCTCTTTGTTCCTCGAAGCCTTGGATTGGGTCTTTTTCTTTACGGGGATTCCTTCCGTGCGTTCAACAAATCTGCCCGCCAAAAGGTCGTAGCAAGCACCGCTGAAAGGAGCTTCCGCTTTAATTCCGTACTCGTTTGTAAGAACCCGTGCAAAGTCTTCGCAGACTTGGTCTTCACCGTGGTTGACAAAGACGAAATCCGGCTTTTTCTTGAAAGCCGTAAGCCAATTAATGAGCCCTTTTTTGTCTGCGTGACCGCTGATTCCCGGCAAGTAAGCGATTTCAGCTCTTACGGCGATTTCCTCACCGAAAAGGCGAACCGAATCTGCGCCATCGTAAATCAATCGCCCGAGAGTTCCAACGGATTGGTAGCCCACGAAAAGGACAAGAGCTTCTTTTTTCCAAAGGTTGTGCTTGAGGTGGTGGCGAATTCTGCCCGCTTCGCACATTCCGCTGGCGGAGATGATGACCTTTGGTTCGCTGTTGAAATTGATTGCCTTTGAGTCGTCTGCGGTTTCGGAGATTCTTAAGCCTTCAAACCAAATGGGGTTAATCCCTTTGTCCAAAAGGTTCTTTGTTTCTTGGTCGAAGAATGCGTCCTCGCATTGCATAAAAATGCCCGTAGCCTCGTTGGCAAGGGGGCTGTCTACGTAGACGGGGAACCCGTCATGGCCCTTAACAAGCTTTTTGTTTTTGATTTCTCTGATGAAAAACAGAATTTCCTGTGTACGTCCGACGGCAAAGGACGGAATGATAACATTACCGCCGCGGTCAAAGGTTTTTTGGAGGTGGTCGGCAAGGATTCCGATGTAATCGGGCTTTTCTTCGTGGTAACGGTCGCCGTAGGTGGATTCCACCATGACGTAATCTGCATCTTCCACGGGCTGAGGATCGTTAATAAGGGGTTGATTTATGTTTCCCACGTCACCGCTGAAAACAATCTTTTTTGTTTCACCGTTTTCCGTCAGCCAAAGTTCGATGCTGGAAGAACCTAAAAGATGCCCTGCGTCGTTGAACCTTATCTGAGCTCCGCCCCCGATGGGACGGGGCTTGCCGTACTCGCAGGGTACAAAGAGTTTGAGTGTTCCGAAAACGTCTTCCGTGCTGTAAAGCGGTTCGTACTCATCCTGTCCCGAACGCTTTGCTTTTCGGTTTTTCCAAATCGCTTCCTGTTCCTGAATGTGTGCGCTGTCAAGAAGCATGATTCTGCAAAGCTCATAACTTGCCGCAGTAGCGTAAATGCTGCCGCGGAATCCGTTTTTGTAAAGCAGCGGAAGCTTGCCGGAATGGTCAATGTGGGAATGAGTCAGCAAAACCGCATCAAGGTCGCCGGGAGCGACACTCAGTTCTTCGTTGACAAAAGTGTCTTTGCCCTGCTCCATTCCGCAGTCCACAAGAATGTTTTGACCGCCGGATTCTACGAGGGTACAACTGCCCGTAACTTCGTGAGCAGCACCTAAAAACGTGATTTTCATAAAAGCTTCCTCTCTTTCTTTCAGGCTTTTGGAAACAAGCCGCTTCCAAAGCCGTAACAGAACAAATAAAACAAGAATAAGATGTATAGCGAAATCATTTATTAATCAAAATTTGAAGGGTGAGTAAAAACGTGGTAATTTACGTTGCAGACGGAACAAAAAATCTTACGCAAATTGCTTCGGAGTACGGCGTGCCGCCCTCCGTCGTTGCATCTGACAACGGGCTTTCGGTAAGCTCGCCTCTTGCGAGAGGGCAAGCCTTGGTGATACGGTTTCCGAGAGAGCTTTATACCGTGAAAAGCGGAGACACTCTGTTTTCCGTGGCGGCGCGTTACGGAACCAACCTAAATGCTTTGTACCGCAACAACCCGTTTTTAAAAGGAAGACCCGAACTGCGCGAAGGGGACCTCCTTGCAGTAAGCTTTGAAACCAACCAAAGCTTTTCTTTCCCCTTGGGAGGGTACGCCTACCCCTACATAAGCGATGATTTACTTGGAACAGTTTTGCCTTTTATGAACCTTTTTATCCCTTTTACCTACGGAATCAGCCTTGAAGGAACGCTTTTGCCCCTTGATGACGAAAGACTGCTCTCCTTTGCAAGAATGTACGGCGTTCCCGCCTACATGCACCTCTCCACCCTAACGGCGGGAGACGTTTTTGACGTTTCGGTTGCAGAAACCGTCCTTTCATCCGCCGAAAAGCAGGATGAATTGATTACGCAGGTTCTGCAGAACATGAGGCAGAAGGGCTACGTAGGGCTGGACATTGATTTTGAGTTCCTCGGCAAACAAAACAGCGGAAGCTACGCTGAGTTCATTTCAAGGGCACGAAACAGACTTAATGCAGAAGGATTCCCCGTGATTGTGGCTCTTGCGCCGAAAACTTCGGACGATCAGAAAGGGGAGCTTTACGAAGGGCATGATTACGCCTTGATTGGCGAAGCCGCTGACTTTGTGCTCCTGATGACCTATGAATGGGGCTACACCTACGGGCCGCCCCTTGCAATTTCGCCCGTGCCGTCCGTCAGACGTGTCATTGAGTACGCCTTGACCCGAATCCAGCCTCAAAAAATTTATTTAGGGATTTCAAATTACGGTTACGATTGGACTTTGCCCTACGAGAAAGGGGTTTCACCGCCTGCCCCCTCCCTCTCTACGGAGGAAGCCTTTACCTTGGCGTTGCAAACCGGCGCACAGATCGAGTACGACACGGAGGCGGAGGCACCGTTCTTTGTTTACCAAAGGGACGGGGTTCAGCACGAGGTTTGGTTTGAAGACGCAAGAAGCATTGAAGCAAAGCTCTCCCTTGTTCCCGAGTACGGGCTGTACGGAGCACTTTACTGGAACCTTATGCGGTCAAACGTGTCAAACCTCTCTTTAATCGCATCCTTAATAAAAGGAAAATGAGTTATTTTAAAACCTTTACCGTGTCGGGCATTTCTGCGTCAACGTAGGCTGTGTAGTACTTGTTGTAGATGACGAACCCCGGCTTTGAGCCGTTGGGCTTCTTTACAAAACGGACGGGGGTGTAATCCACCGCCACGTTTTTTGCCCCTCTGACCGAGGAGTGGTAAGCCGCAAGCATTGCCGCTTCCGTGTAGGAACGGGCATCGGGTTCTTCTCCTCCCGTGTACATTACGGCGTGAGATGCCGGGTGGTCCTTGACGTGGAACCAGATGTCGGTTTTGTCTGCGGACAAGGTGAGCTCGTCGTTTTGAATGTTGTTTTTGCCCACCCTTACAGGGTAACCGCCGCTGGTCACGAAGGAAAGAGGCTTTTGCCCTTTCACCTTTTGCTTCTGTTTTGAACGGGAACGGTCTGAGATGTAGCCCTCTTTTGCAAGCTCTCTGCGGATTTCATCAAAATCTGCGTCCGTTTCCGCTCTTGAAAGGGCGTCCGCAACGCTTTCAATGTAAATTTCCTCGTTTTCCGCCTTTTTTATCTGTTCTTCAAGCGCCACGGCGGCGTGCTTGAGCTTTGTGTATTTTTTGTAGTACGCTTTAGCGTTGTTTGAGGGAGAGAGCCGTTCGTCCAACTTCACGGAGACAGTCTCTCCCGTTTCGTAATCGTAAAGCTCTGCCGTTTTCATTCCCTGCTTCAAGGCGTAGATGTTTGCGATAATCAAATCGCCTGAACGCTTGTAAAGAGCACCGTTTTCGCATTCTTTAAGCTCTTTAAGCTGGTTTACGCGCTTCCTTGTGAGGCGCGTTTTTATGTTGGAGATAAGTTTTTGTATGTCGTGAGAGCGTACTCTCTGTTTTTCTCTTTTGCCCTTTTCTTCAAAAAAGAGGTTGAGAACTTCCGAGAGGGTTTCTCTCCCCTCCACGGTGAAGCCGTGGCCGTACTGTTTTATTTCCGTAAAAGAGAAGGCGATCATTTTTCCTTCTCCGTCCTTTACCACGCAGGGAGAAAGAGAGTGGTTTTCCAAAGCTTCGATAACGGAAACAAAAGAATCATAAAGCTTTTCCGCGCCCGTTTCTCCAACGGTTTTGCCTAAGCACCCGCCTGCACGGAACGCCGTTTCTCTGGCTGTAAGCGGAGAAAAGCAGAGAAAAGACATAAGAATAAATTCCCCCGCATCCTTTTCTGCGTAAGTTTCGCAAAGCTGTAAAAATTCCTGCTTTGTCACGGTGAAAGGGTCACGTTTCGTCTGCTTGGGAGGTGCTTCGTAGGGCATTCCGATAAGAATGTGCCTTGTGGTTGAAGTAATGTCTGTGAGGTAAAGTGCACCGAGAAGTTTGTTTTCCCCATCTGCGAGGAGAATGTTGCTGCACTTCCCCATCAATTCTACGTACAGCCTCTTTTTTTCTACGTACCCAAGCTCGTTGATGCTGTCAAACTCAAAGCAGATGATGCGCTCGTTGTCCGGTGCGTAAACAGAAGTGATCCTTGCGGCGTTCAAGTGCTTGCGAAGAAGCATGCAGAAAGCCGTCGGAGCTGCAGTTTGTGCAGGGTCTTCCTTGTCGCAAAGGGCGACCCGTGGGCTGTTGGGTGCGGCTGAAACGATAAGATTGTATTTAATTCCTTCCTTATAAAGCCTTAGAAACAGCTCGTCCCTTGCGGTTTGGTTGAGACGTTCAACCTTTGCTCCCGACAATGCGTTAAGCTCGTTCCCCAAGGCGTAACAGAAAAGTCCGTCAAGTGCCAAAATCAGTCCTCCGTAAAAGGGTTTTGCGCTTTGAATCGGAGTTCAAAGCCGTGTTAATTAAAATTTTAAGTCGTCGCGATAGATTTCCGTCTCGATTTCGGGAAAGCCCTTGTGAACCAGTTCGGCAAGATAAGGCAAAACCGTTGCTTCGGTAAGGTAATGGGTAGCACAAACCGTGTTGAGGTTCATCTCTCTTGCGTCGAGCTGTGTGCTGTAATTCAGCTCGCCGGAAAGAAATGTGTCTGCACCGCAAGCAAGCACGTCGCCGAGAAAGCTCTTTCCGCTACCGCCCAAAACGGCAACCTTTTTCACTTTTCCGTTTGCGTTTATCCCCGTAATCGGTGCGCCGAGAGCTGTTCCTACCCTCTTGCAGAAGTCCTCGTAGTTTTCGGGTTCTTCCAGTTCGAAAATCCGTCCTGCATCAAGTTGACCGAAGGGTTTTGCATCCTTGCCCCCAAGGAGTGACACGATGCAGTCGTTAACTCCGCCAACTGCTGCGTCAAGGCAGGTGTGGTAATTTATCAG
>JAFXKQ010000129.1 GCA_017531625.1 Clostridia bacterium
AACTTATGCCTCCCGTTATCATCGGCCCTACCGTTGCTCTTATCGGTCTTACCTTCGCTGTTAACGCAATGGGCGACATAGTTACAGCTAATGCTTCTGCAATTTATTCTAAAGACAATCTGGTTTCACTCCTTTGTGGATTAATTGCTTTCTTCACGATCGTTATCTGTTCTACTCAGAAGCGCTATAAGATGCCACGCCTCATCCCTTTTATTATCGGTATTGGTGCTGGTTACCTTGCCGCAACTATTTTTACCGTTATCGGCATGCTTGCTGATCTTGATTATTTCAAGATCATTAATTTCCAGCCGGTTGTGGACAACTTTGTAAATGCAGACGGCTCTTTTAGAGGAATTAGCGCTTTCTTCGATTATCCTCGTTTCGCTCTCGTAGAGGGTATTAAGGAGATTAGCACCGGCGAGCTCTCTGCCGAGATTGTGAACGCTAACGCCGGAGCTAAGGTAATTAGCCTCAGCGGCGTTGCTGAGGTTATCATCGCTTTTCTTCCTGTTGCTTTGGTTGTTTTTGCCGAACATATTGCTGACCACAAGAACCTTTCGTCTATCATCGACAGAGATCTTATTAAAGCCCCCGGTCTTAAGAGAACTCTTCTCGGCGACGGTGTGGGCTCTATTGCGGGTACCGTTTTTGGTGTTTGCCCCAATACTACTTACGGTGAGTCCGTCGGTTGTGTTGCGATCACACGAAACGCTTCTGTTGTAACTATTACTACTACAGCAATTATGTGTTTGGTTCTTTCGTTCTTTAGCCCTGCAATGGTTATTCTTCAGACTATTCCCTCATGTGTAATGGGCGGCGTTTGCCTTACTCTTTATGGCTTCATTGCTGTTTCCGGCTTGAAGATGTTTAAGGACATTGACCTTAACAATAACAAAAATTTATTCGTTGTTGCTTCTATTCTCATTTCCGGTATAGGCGGACTTGCCATAAAGATTCCTTACGCTTTCGCTGAAGACGGTTCTGTTACTAATGTTATTAAGATTACCGCAATCGCTACCGCACTTATCATTGGCATCGTTACCAACTTTATTCTTACCAAGGTTGAAAAGAGTAAGCTTGGTGTTGAGCCTACAGAAGCAAAGCAAAATAAGGAGAACAAGTAGTGAAGAATTACGATAACGTTACCATTTTCAATCATCCCCTCGTTAATCATAAGATTGCCATTCTCCGTGATGAGAAGACCAGCATGAAGGAGTTTCGTGAGCTCGTTGAGGAGATCACTACCCTTATGACCTTCGAATGCCTTAAAGAGGGTGTTCCCACGGTTGAGAGAGAAGTTAAGACCCCTCTTGAAGTTTGTACTCAGAGAGTGGTTAAGGACAATTCCATCGTAATCGTTCCAATCCTCAGAGCAGGGCTTGGCATGGTTAACGGTGTTCATGTGCTTTTTCCCTCTGCTAAGGTAGGTCACATCGGTATGTACCGTAACGAGGAAACGCTGGAACCCTACGAGTACTACTGCAAGCTCCCCGATGGAATTGAGGACAAGCTGGTGCTTCTCGTTGACCCCATGCTCGCTACGGGTGGCAGCGCTTGCGATGCGATAAAGCTTCTTAAAGACCGTGGCTGTAAGAAGATCAAGTTTATGGCGGTTATCGGTGCGCCTGAGGGCGTTTCCCGCGTGGCTGAAACTTATCCTGACGTTCACATTTTTGTTTCCACGCTGGACAGATGCCTTAACGACAAGGGTTACATTCTTCCCGGTCTCGGTGATGCGGGCGACCGACTTTTCGGCACTAAGTAATTAACGGCGCATTTCAGTGGCAGAGCGTTTTTCCTTTTAGCCACAGGGAAGAAAACTTAAAAATCCGTTACGTAGCTTAATGTGCTTGACTTTCAGGCTTTGACGTGTTATAATTTATCCAATAATTCTTTGTGGAGGTTACTTTTTATGGAACATATCAAGACTCTTGAGACTCGTAATCTTTGCGACAGCGCTAAAAACGGCGGTTGCGGCGAATGCCAGACTTCCTGCCAGTCCGCTTGCAAGACCAGCTGCGGCATCGCTAATCAGCAGTGCGAAAACAAGGAAAACGAAGAAACTAAGTAATTTACTGTAAGAAAAAAGTACCGCCTGCGGGCGGTATTTTTTCGCTACAAATCCAAGTTGGCTCCAAGGCTTGAAGGGCAAAGGCTTTCGGCAGTTTTCGGTTTTTGCCGTTTGGGGTGCAAGAGTGGATATACGGAACTTAATGGGAGACGTTTTTTATGATACATCAGTACAAGCTCGGCGGTTACAACATAGTACTTGACATTTGTTCGGGTTCGGTTCACGTTGTGGACGAGGTGGCGTATGAAATTATCTCTCTTTTCGAGGGGAACTCCAAGGAATCGGTGATTCCGTCAATCGCTACCAAATTCAAGGAGTTAAGCGTTGAAGAGATTGAAGAATGCTACGCTCAGGTGGAAGCTTTGAAGGAGCAGGGGAAGTTGTTTGCCCCAGACACCTTTAAGCCCATGGCGGGCAAGCTTAAAGAAAAGACCTCGGGTGTTGTTAAGGCGCTTTGTTTGCACATTGCGCACACCTGCAATCTCAATTGTTCCTACTGCTTCGCAAGCCAAGGGAAATACCACGGCGAGCGCGCGGTGATGAGCTTTGAGGTTGGTAAGCGTGCTCTTGATTTCCTTGTGGAAAACTCGGGAAGCCGTAAGAATCTTGAAGTGGATTTCTTCGGCGGTGAGCCGTTGATGAATTTTGAGGTGGTTAAGCAACTTGTGGCTTACGCAAGAAGCATTGAGAAGGAGAAAAACAAAAATTTCCGTTTTACTCTCACCACCAACGGGCTTCTTATTGATGATGATGTTATCGAATTTGCAAACCGTGAGATGAGCAACGTGGTTCTCAGTCTTGACGGCAGAAAAGAGATCCACGACCGTTTTCGTGTGGACTACGCAGGAAACGGAAGCTTTGACAGAATCGTTCCAAAGTTCAAGAAGCTTGTGGATGCACGCGGCGGTAAGAATTACTACATGAGAGGCACTTTTACCCATGCAAACCCCGACTTTTTAGAGGACATTAAGCTTATGCTTGACCTCGGGTTTACAGAGCTGAGCATGGAACCCGTTGTTTGTGCGGCGGGAGACCCTTCGGAACTCACGGCTGAGGACATGGCGGTCGTAAAGCAACAGTACGAAAAGCTCGCAGAGCTGATGCTTGAACGTGATAAAGAGGGAAAACCGTTTACTTTCTACCATTACATGATAGACCTTACGGGCGGACCTTGTATTTACAAGCGGATCTCGGGCTGCGGTTCGGGTACGGAGTATATGGCGGTCACTCCTTGGGGTGATCTTTACCCTTGCCATCAGTTCGTAGGCGAGGAAAGATTTAAGCTGGGCAACGTTTGGGACGGCGTGTCTAACACAGAGGTACAAAAGGAGTTTGCGGATTGCAACGTTTACGCCCGTGAGGAGTGCGCAGACTGTTGGGCAAAACTTTACTGCTCCGGCGGTTGTGCCGCAAACGCTTACCACGCAACGGGTTCTGTAAAAGGCATTTATAAGAACGGGTGCGAACTGTTCCGAAAGAGAATGGAGTGCGCCATCATGGTAGCCATCGCAAGAGCTTTTTCCGAGAGTTAGTATGACTACGCCGATTTGTGATTTTGTTAAAAAATACGCCGAAAGCGGTAATCTAAGATTCCATATGCCGGGGCACAAGGGGAGAAAGCTTTTGGGCTTTGAACACTTGGACATTACGGAAATAGTCGGCGCTGACAGCCTTTACGAGGCGCAGGGAATCATTAGGGAAAGTGAAAAAAACGCTTCTGAGCTTTTTGGTGCGGAAACCTTTTACTCTGCCGAGGGTTCGTCACTTGCGATTCGTGCAATGCTTTATCTTATCTGTCTGCACGCAAAGGAAAAAGGGGAAAAACCTTTTGTACTTGCAGGGCGCAACGCTCACAAGACTTTTCTGAGTGCGGCGGCGCTTCTTGACTTTGAGATTGAGTGGCTTTGGGGCGAAAACGTCGGTTCGTACCTCTCCTGCGGCGTTGACGCTTTGACGCTTGGACAACGCTTGTCAGAGTGCGAAAAAAAGCCCACTGCCGTTTATCTCACTTCGCCCGATTACTTGGGCAGGCAGGAAGATGTTTCTCTGTTAGCACAGATTTGCCATCGCTACGGGGTGATTCTTGCGGTGGATTGCGCTCACGGTGCGTACCTGCGGTTTTTGGACGAATCCCTTTATCCCACGGATTTGGGTGCAGACATTTGCTGTTCCTCGGCGCATAAAACCTTGTCCGTGATTACGGGTGGGGCTTATTTAAGCATTTCTGAGAGTGCACCGTCGGTCTTTGCTGAAAATGCAAAGGATGCGCTTGCGCTTTTCGGCTCTACCAGCACCTCGTATCTTATTTTGCAATCCCTTGACATGGCAAATTTTTATCTGGCAACAGAGTACCGAGAAAACTTGAAATGCTTTGTTCAAAAGACTGAAAATTTGAAAATTAAGCTCAGAAACAAGGGGTTTGAGTTAGTCGGTGACGAAGCTCTGAAAATTTGCATTGCGCCAAAGGTTTACGGTTACAGAGGCTTTGAATTGGCTGAAATCTTGGAAAAGTCGGGAATCGTGTGCGAATTCTCCGATCCCGATTTTACGGTTTTGATGCTTGCGCCCGAAAATGGGGAAAAAGCCATTGAAGCTCTTGAAAACGCTTTACTGTCTTTGCCGCAGCTTGAAACAGTAAATGAAGCTCCGCCTTTGAGCGAAACGCCCGAGAGGGTGTTGTCTTTGCGGGAAGCGTACTTTTTGGACAGCGAGGAAGTGACGACAGAAAAAAGCGTGGGCAGAGTTCTTGCACGTGCAAACGTGGGCTGTCCTCCTGCGGTTCCTTTGGTGATGGCGGGGGAGAGAATCAATGCTTCGGTTGCAGAAAACTTTAAGTACTACGGAATCAAAACTTGCAGAGTTGTCAAGTGAAAATTACAACTCTGCCGTACAAACGGGTTTAACAAAATTAAAAAACAAAAGCACTTATGATACACGGATTTCCGTAATCGTAAGTGCTTTTTAATGCTTTCGGGGAAACTGAACTGTGGCTTGATAAACAAAGAAGGAACTTTTGCTAACAAAAGTTCCTTCTTTGTTGCTAAAGGCGGGCGATAAGGTGCGTAAACATAGGTAAAAACGAAGAAAAGGTGCGTAGGTTTTACCCGTTTTCTTTAATGAAATCGATCAGGGGCTTGTTTGCTCTAATATCTTCCGGTATTATTTTTGCCCACGGATATAACGTCTGATTTTCGATGATATATTTCAAAATGTCATTAGTTGTTTTCATTTTGCCGGGAACTTGAACTTCACAAAGCGTTTTTTCAGCACCGGCATTATAATGATAGGACGTGCCTTTTATAACAAAGCCTGTTTCAATTTTATATAAATCCAAATACATTTCTGTAAAACTACCGTCATACGCTTCCGTAATTCTTACCCAATTCTTCATTTTGTACTCTCCTTTGCGGTTTTGCAGGATGCGATCAAAAGTCTGCGGATATTGCCACAAAGTTTCTCCGTGTATTGATATGTTGTAGCATCGATTCTTTTGGTTTCATACATCAGCTTTAGCCAATAACTTGTTTCGTTGGATTCTTTCAAAGCAATCTCTAATTTTGCAACAAAATCTTTTTTGCTTTGTGCATACTGTGCTTCGTAAATATTTGCTCCGACTGATGTGCCTGCTCTTGCGAGCTGATCGGTCATACAAGAACTTTTCGGTGCAGTTACGCCGTCAACAAGATTCACAATGGCAACTGCAAATTCAAAAGATAAGTCAAGCAATTTGTTTTCGGACATAAATGCACCTTCTTTCAATAAAATCATATCATAATTTGTTTTGATTTTCAATGATATATCGCTATCGCGATATGATATACGGCAAGCCATATGATATACTTGCTTTGCAAGCATGATATAATATCCGTTCCTTTATATGCCTTTGGCATATATCATCGCACAATGTGCGATATCATATCGAAGATATATCACCCGTTCCGTAAGGAACGGATATTATTGAAAAAAGTCACTTTTGTCAATCGACAAAAGTGGCTTTTTTCTGGAGCTGGTGGCGGGACTCGA
>JAFXKQ010000130.1 GCA_017531625.1 Clostridia bacterium
AAGGCATAAGGGTCAGCCTTGTACCTCAGCACTCCGCCGCGGTCAATGATGTACTTGTAACGGACACCGTTTTCAAAGCTGTCGTCCTTGACCTTAACCGCCCACACTCCGCCGTAGTTAGTCATGGGCAAAGTCATACCCCAGTCATTGAAGTCCCCCGCAAGATAAACCTTATCTGCGTTGGGAGCCCAAACCCTGAAAACGTATTCTTTATCACCGCATTTGTGCGCGCCGAGAAACTCGTATGCACGGTAATTGGTACCCTGCTTAAATAAGTAAAGCTCAAGTTCGCCTACCATAATCAATCCTCCGAGGAATAACGCAAATTGAGAGAAAATGTGTACTCAACTACTCTATTATATAATAAAACCTGCGAAAATCAAGTCGATTTTCGTGCAAAAGGGCTTTTTGGAGCCTTTTTCCAAAAAAATCCAACCGATTCATCACAGGTTTAGCATTTTTTAATAATTTGTTCACTTAGCGGTGGTCTTTGCCAAAGCGAACCAACCGTATTCCGCCTCGTAGAGAAGAATCAAGCCATCCGAACAGTTTGTAATGCTGTCAAAAGCGCAAGGAACGACCTCTTTCCCCTGACGGTCAATGAGTCCGCACTTGCCCTTGCGGTTTTTCACCACCGCAAGCCCCTCGTAAAAAGGCTCTGCGTCGGAGTAAACGGGATTACACGCCCAAGCGCCACGGCTGTTCATAAAGCCGTACTTGTGGGAATTCGGTTTTGAAAGAAGAATCATTCCGTCAGAGTAAGCCTCCACGGTGAAATCCCTCGGAACGTCGAGCAAAGTTCCGCTCTTGTGGAGAATGACCTCTCCCTGTGCAGTCCTAGCCCTCGTAAGCCCCTCACGGAAGAAGTAGTAACCGATGGCACTGCGGTTTTCTTTTTCGGCGGCTAAGAATCCCGAAGCAACCGTTTCCCCCGCCGTGTCAAAAACAAAGAGTTTGCCGTCCTTGTCAACGGCGCAAATCAAGCCCTCGCTCACGCCGTAAACGTCGGCGTACTTGGCGGGAACCACGGTACTGCCGTCATCGGTTCGGCGAAGTCCGTAAAGCCCGTCACGGCTGAAAACCTCAAACCGAGGGTCGCAACCCGCAAGGTAAGCGGGGTAATCGTAGGAAACGCCCTTGTCAAAATCCGCAGCCCTGTACTCAGCCTCAGAAATAAATCCGTCCTTAATGCGGTAGTACTTGCCGTCCTTCACAAAAAGAGGATAGCCCTCACCGTCACGCACTCCCGCAAGAGCGTAACCCGCCACTCCTTGGGTAATGTCCGTCAAAGAGGAATCGTAAATGCTCTCCACTCCGTCTACGTTTTTGAAAACGAAGCCCATCTTAACGTAAATCCCCGCATCCTCGGTGTTTCCAAGGCGTGAAGAATCAAGACGTTTGAGGGAAAAGCCATCTCCGTAAACCTCGGTGCTGATTCTGTCATCCTCGGAAAACTTCTCAAATGCGTTTATGAGTTCCTCCGCCGTAAGAACCGGCACCTCGGTGTAACCGCCTTGGGACGGAGAGCTGTTTTCCACGGTGCCGTCGGGAGGGGGTACGTGCTCAGCCTCGGGGCGGGAAATCACTTCGCTTGCAACGAGCACAACAAAGCCCAGTGACAGCAAAAGCATTAACGCCGCAAGCCCGATTTGCAAAGAAGCCTTGGGACTGAGAGCGCCCGAGGAACTTTGCTTGTGTTTTTTCAAATTGTTTTTATCCATAAAAAAGACCGTTCCTAAAAAGTTAAAATCAGTTTACCCCATTATAACTCAGTTCAAACCTTTTTGCAAGAGGAACAAGAGGTACCGAATTGAAAAAGGGAAAACGATTTTCCCAACCGTTTTCCCCGTAAAGAGCAATGATTACCTGTGGAAGAGCTTCTTTGTCTGGTACGTAGCCTCGCAGGTAAGGTTAATTCCGAGCTTTCTGTAAACGTCCTCGTCCACCTGACTGAGAATGACTGTGGAATGTGCCTCACAGCCTTTAAGCAAATGCAAATTGTCAGCCGCCGCCTTGGAAACAGCGTCCGTGGTAGCGCTGATGGTGAGAGCGATGAGAATCTCATCCGTGTGAAGTCTTGGGTTGTGGTTACCGAGCAAGCCCGTCTTGAGCTGTTGAATGGGTTCGATAACCTCAGGCTTGATGAGCAGAACCCCGTCATCAATGTCACCGATGGCTTTGATGGCGTTAAGAAGCGCAGCGCTTGCGGCACCGAGAAGTGCGCTCGTCTTACCCGTAATGATTCTTCCGTCGTTGAGCTTAATCGCAACCGCAGGCTGATTTTCCGTGCGTTTGGAAACCTCAAGAGCGGCGCCCACCACCTCACGGTCCTCAACGGAAATGTCCGCCTGTCTCATGAGAAGCTCAATTTTATTAACAGCGTTTCTGCCGGGTCTGCCTCTTCGGCAATCGCAAAGAGCTGAGAAGTAACGTCTGATGATTTCGTCCTTGGCGGCGGCGCAAACCGCAGCCTCGTCCGTAATGCAAAAGCCCACCATGTTAACGCCCATGTCCGTAGGCGACTTGTAAGGACTGCTGCCCTCGATCTCCTCAAAAATGGCGTTGAGAACCGGGAACACCTCAACGTCACGGTTGTAGTTAACCGCCGTCTTGCCGTAGGCCTCCAAATGGAAGGGGTCGATCATGTTAACGTCGTTGAGGTCAGCCGTAGCCGCCTCGTAAGCTAAATTAACAGGATGGCGCAAAGGAAGGTTCCACACAGGGAAGGTCTCGAACTTTGCGTACCCCGCCTTACGTCCCCGCTTACTCTCGTGGTAAAGCTGGGAAAGACAGGTAGCCGTCTTACCGCTGCCGGGTCCGGGCGCAGTAACCACCACAAGAGGTCTGGTGGTGTTGATGTACTCGTTTTTACCAAAGCCCTCATCGCTGACCACGTGGCGCACGTCCACAGGGTAACCCTCAATGGGGGAATGCACATAAACCTTGATGCCGAGGGCTTCGAGCTTGGCGCGGAAAACGTCGGAGGAAGGCTGATTGCAGTA
>JAFXKQ010000131.1 GCA_017531625.1 Clostridia bacterium
ATTCAAAACTTTGGAACTTGATGAGTACTTGGATGTTCTCTCCGAGGTTTTAAAAGTGGTTCCGCCAAACGTAACCGTTCACAGACTGACCGGAGACGGACCTAAGAAAGATTTAATAGCTCCTCTGTGGAGTGCAAATAAAAAAATGGTGTTGAACCTCATAAATAAGTTATGAAAAAACGCTTTGAGAGCATTTTTGCTATCAAAGCGTTTTTATCATTAAGAACGTTTTTTTAGTACTGAGAATAAAACTAACGCAACAATCAAAATCGATGTCAAAACAAGTAAAACAATCCAAAAAGCAGACATGCTTTTTTCAGACGGTTGGAAAGCTGAGCTGTCTTCGCTCTCGGTTTCTGCAGCACGTCTTACCGTAATTGTGTATAACTCTTTTGTTCCGTCCTCTGCGGTGCATTCAATCATCACAATGTTGTCTTCTCCCACTTTGTACGTAGCCGGTTCGCTGATTTTTACCGAGCAACCGGAGCTGTCGGGCTGGCACAGGAAGGACAGCTCACCGTAATCGTAGGGAATGAACAAGTAGTAGTTGTTTACGTGGTTGGAGAAGTCGGGACTCAAAGTGCCTACGGACGGGAGCAAATCATAAAGTCTTGCATTGCTGTTTTTTCCGTCTGAATCACCGGATGATTCTCCGCCTTCGTCTCGAATGGCCTTAAAGCTGTACTTTATCTTTTCTCCGTTGTAATTTGTGTAAATTACGTTGAATTCAATTTCATCTCCGAGCGAAAAATCAAGGTCGCCCTCAATTTCTGCTGATTCTTTGGGATAGCAATTAAGGTCAATGCGTGTGACGTCGGAGGGGAAATGAAGTTTGTATTCGTAAACGTCAAAATCAAAATCAAAGTTGTCAGCGTTGGGAATGTTGATTTCAAAGGCTGATGAGCCGTCTGTGACGATAATAGCTTGTGAATCGTTGACTTTTGCTCCACCGTTTGCACACACAACTGTTTCCGTCGCCCTAATCTCTAAAGAATCGGTGGTTTCCAACTCTGCTGAAGCTGTAAACGTAACCGTTACCAAGGTGCGGCTTCTTTTTATGGCAGAACCGTGACCGAGGAAGCTTATGAAACCGTCGGCGATGTCGTCGTAGTCTGTCTCCCAACCGTTCGATTCATGAACTGCAACCTGTTTTAGCGTGAGCTTTAACGGATCGTATACAAGTAGACTTGAAACGGCAGTTACTCCTGTGGCGCCGGTTATTGTAAAACTGATTTCAAATTCATCGCCCGGTTTTACCGAATGTGGCGCTGCGATTTTTGCAACCCCTTCGCTTGTTGCAGAGGGCAGTTCGTTAGAACCGTTTATAAGCTCGGTTTTTAAAACATGATTCTTGAGGCATAGCAAGTCCACTTCGTCAACTTTTCCGCTTGAGTCAATATCTGCGGCGTAAAGCTCCGGAGCGTTAAGACTTGTTTTTTTGCTGAAATGGTCACACAAAATAGCTAAATCGCCTACTGTTATGTAACCGTCACCGTCAAGATCGCCTTTCACGGACAGGGTGAGGGAATCCACGGCTTCACCCCGTGAATTCTCAAGTAAAACTGTCATGCCTGTACCAAGTTTTCCGTCTTTCAAAGGCTTACCGTCTAACGCGAAAACTTTGACTGTGCCTGCTGATTTTGAAGTGGCTTGTGCGAGCGTATCAAGCGTTGTGCCTGCAACACTCACTTTTACAAAACCGTCATCACGTTCAACTTTGAAATAACTGCTGTCAAACCTGAGGAAGGACGCAACTACCGTCACGGTTACCGTTGAACTGAACGCTCCGTCAATACTTGTGGCGGTAATAAGAGTTTTACCTACTCTAAGGCCTGTCACAGTACCGTCGTCTGAAACTGTGACGTTGTCGTTATCAGTAGAATAAACTACCTCGGGTGTACCCGCAGAATGAGGAATGAACGAAACGGTTATTTTAGAAGTTTCGTTTATTCCGATGGTTTCATTTGAAAGAGACATGCTGATTCCGCTTAAAACGGCGTCTAACGAAAACTCAAGGCTCTGAGTGATGCCGTAGGGTAAAAGCAGTGTAAAAGTGTGAGTGCCCCCATCTGAGATGGTTTCACCGTTGCTGTACGGCTTAAGATCAAGGAAACCTTTGCCGTAGCTAAAGTTAATGCTTGCGGTTCCAACAGCAAGTTCTCCGTCTTTGATGCCGGTTATGTTTTTTTTAACAAAGGGAGAGCCGTTAGCGCTGACTTTCCAAAGAGTTCGGCTGTCAGAAGAGAAAAGGTTGTAATTGACATCAAAAGCAAAGTTTTCTCCGTTGGTATTAAACAGAGATACCACGGAGCCGTTGTTTGAACTGTGTAATCCTTTGTTGGTTAGAATGACTTCTTGATGCGCATCAAGGATTTCATCAGCTGTGGTGTATTTTAATGCAAGCCCTTCAAATTTTGAAAAAGCTTTTGTCCCGAGATGAATCATTGTATCACTTTGGGACAGTGTTTCGGACAAGTCCTTGGTTGAGGTTTGTGCCACTGTTTGACCATCGCTCAAGGAAAGTTGGAAGAGCTTTTTCTCTGAATCGGTTTTGCTTAAAACATAAATGTATCTATCATCAGTAATGAATGATAAAACCTTTCCGTCGGAAAAAACTTCGCTTAAGTCGGAAATGTTTTCGATGTTGCTTCTGTAGAGCTTACCTTCATCACTGAGAACGAGAAGCGTTTCTTTCGTCACAGACAGTTGTGCAGCACATACCGGAATCAATTGATAGCTGTCGCCGTAAGAACTGCTCATCGTATAAACAACGTTTGTTCCGCTAAAACCGACGATAACAGTTGATTCAAATGCTGCAACAGAGCAGGGGGTGTATCTGAACCTGACAGTTCTTTTAAGTGAAAGACTTGTGAGGTCAAGCACAAACAACGATCTTTCTCTTTCGGAAATGATGTAAATTTCTTCCTTAAAACTGTTTACAACGGGTTTGATATTGATAGCGTCAAAGCTAAGATACAACGCATGAGTAAACGGTGAAATCTCTCCGCCTTGAGAAACAAACGGTTCCTCGTACTTTGTGGCACCTAAAGATTTCAAAATGTTTTTCTTTGATAATGCGCTGATTTCGTTTTCCTTAAACGAAACCGATCTGTCAATGTAGCTTTTGTAAACGGTTCCGTTTTCGGAAATAAAGAGATCGCACAGGTTTTGTCCTAAAGCTCCAAGTTTAAAACCGGTTGAAACATCGTATACACTTTCAAGTGTTATCAAAAGCTCTGAATTTAATTTTATAGGCAGTTCGGAGTCTGAAATGCTAAGTATTATCCTTGGGCTTTTCGGTGTGCTGAGGTCAAAAAGCTCGCACCCTGTAAAAACCAAACCTTCAGTGGCAATCAGTTTGGATAAAGGCTTGTTCAGTTTGAGTTCGCACAGCTTTTCTCCGGATTTGCTATACATAAAAAGTTTTTTGCCGTTTGAAACACAAAAGTAATCCTCTTGTAAACAGATAGCTGAAAGTGTCAGCACAGTGTTCAGTACAAACTCTGATTCGCCGGTCAAAAAGTTTGTTTTATAAACCGAGTAACCCTCGTTTTCATAAACTGTGTAGAAAAGTTCTTCCCCGTAAAAATCATAGGCAACAACTTCGCCTTGCAAATAAACGGTGTTTACTTTTGCTTGTGAACCTTCGGCAAGCAGTTTTCTGTCACAAACAGAAACGCTGTCGTCATGACACAGCAAGAGTTGATCCCCGTAAAAATAGTAACCCTTTACCGTTTTTCCTGTATTTACAAAATGATTCATTTTGGCCGGAGAGTTTTTTAAGTGAACACGGATGCCTGTTAACACGTCGTTATAAAACATAACAGTACCGTATTTTTCGTCGGCAATCAGTTTTGCATTTGTCAACGCAGAACTGAACCGGACTGTATCGGTACAGTCAAGAGTAAAGGTATAGCTTCTTTTGTCAAGTCCGAGCTCACTTTCAACCGATACCGTGTGAATTCCGTTTTGGTCAACGGAAAAGCTGGTGCTCATTTTTTGTCCGTCTAAATAAACGTTTCCGCTACCGACGAAAGAAACCGAAACAGGGGAGTTGTAGGTTGCTCCGTCGCTGACACCGAAAATTTTCGGAGCTGTAAAATCTGTTTTAAATATATGAGTCTTGGAATTTCCGTACGGACCTTTAAGTACAAATGTGTGTGTGCCGTCGGTGGTTATCCTGTCCCCGGAGAGGTAAGGAACACCGTCAACGGTAGCTGTTCCTCTTGAAAATGTAAAATAGGAATAAGTGTCTTTTTGCTTATAGCTGTACTGTAACGGCAGATTATCCGTGGTAAAGCTATAAGCTACGGTTACGTTGCCGTCTTTGACTTCAAGGCGATGTAAACCGCTTACAATTACTTTATCTCCGCTCTTAAAAGGTTTGCCGTCTAAAGTTGCGCTTCCGCGATTGTATGTGATCGTTATGTTTTCGTGATAGATGTAGCCACCCGCAACCCCTGTTATGATGGGAATGTTTACGTTTTCAAGTAGTCTGTAAGCATCTACAAACCCGTAACCCGAACGGTCGTTTCGGTTTTTACCGTTGAGTTTGATTACAAGTGACAAAAATTCGTCACTGTTGAGGCTCACACCCTCGGTAATTGCGGAACGTGCAAGTGCCGCCACAGCACTTATGTAAGCCGTGGCGAAGGAGGTGCCGATTTCCGTAACAAAACGGTTGCTTTGGCTGGCAACAGTAATGTCAGCACCCGGAGCTACGAGATCAACAGCGTCGTTGTACTGCGAAAACTCACAAACAGTACCGTCTGAGTAAACGGCACCTACGCTGATAACTTTATCATAAGAAGCGGGGTAAGCCTTTAATCCTGCTTTATCTTCAACGTTTCCTTCGTTTCCTGAAGCGGCTGTCAAAATACAGCCTTTACCGTGGGCGTAGCGAACGGCTTCTTCTTCCAAAGCGGAATAGGTGTATCCGCCGAAGCTCATGTTTATAACGGCTGCACCGGCGTCAGCAGCGTAATAGACGGCATTTATAAAATCGGAAGAATAAATGTAACCGTTTTCGCTTAAGAGTCTTATCGGAAGAATCGTAACTCCGGGACTCATCCCGCTTATTCCGATGCTGTTGTTTTGAACAGCGGCAATTATTGAAGCGATTTTTGTCCCGTGCCCGTTGTAGTCCCGGTCAACCCCCGGTGAGCGTTCAACAGCGTCATAGCCGTTTAAGATGTTTGCGGCTTGAAGGTCTGAGTGCTTTTTGTTGATTCCGCTGTCTAAAATCGCAACGATAACTTCAGGCTTTCCTACCGTAATGTCCCAAGCTTTATACAATCCCAGGGCATCAAGCTCCCATTGGTTTGAAGAAAGCGGGTCGTTGATTGTAGCACAAAGCGTTTTTTTGTTGTCTGCTTCGAAGATTTCGATGATGTCACTGTTTAAGGTCTTAAAAAGTTCCGGCTGCTTAAGTTTCAACGAAAAGATTCTTTCCTCGCTTTGAGCCAAAAGAGTAAAGGGAGAACCTTTTATTGCGTTAAAAATCTCGTTCAACGAAGCGGAATTCTTAAACCTGACAATGTACTTTTGAAAATCGCTTTCATTTTGAAAACTTGTGGCTGTAAATGACGGTTTTGTAGCAAGCTGGGATTCAGAAGAAAGAGAATCGGAGAAAGAAGCGCTCCTTAGATTATCGTAATACTCAAACGGATTGGATTCTAAAGGCTCAAGTGTGTAGACAGCAAGACAAACGGAGGAAAAACCGGGCAAAATAAGAGCTACAAGAAGCAACAAAGCGAAAAAGCGAAGTGATGTTCTTTTCAAAAGTTTTCCTCCTTTCATGTGTGTGTTTAATTGCTACACAATTTTTTCAAAACTTACTTTAAGTCCCTCTGAGCCGCCCTTTTTCGCTTCTATCAGAACAAGGGACGGCTTTTCCGGATTTGTGCCTGCAAAGACCATTCTTTTCGGTTCAAGACGGTGGTTTGCGAGGGCGGCGAGAATGACGCAAAGTCTTTCGGGACGGTAAACCACATAGAATAAACCGCCGTATTTCAAAGCATAAGCCGCTGCAGCGCATAACTCATCCGCGTTGCAACTGTCCTCGTGCCGTGCAATGCGCTTAGATTCTGAAATGTTCATTTTACCGCATCCCTCGGATTTGAGATACGGCGGATTTGAAGTAACAAAATCGAAACTTTCACTTTCAATCCTTGAATCGTTACGTACATTGCGAATGTCTCCGCAGATAGAAGAAAATCTTTCCGAAAAACCGTTTGCTTCGGAATTCTCCTTAGCAAGAGAGGCATAACGTTCTTGCAGTTCCAACCCGGTTATTTGTTTAGCTCCTCCGCTTGCCAGCATGAGCAAGGGAATTACCCCGCTTCCTGTACCGAGATCCAGTCCGATCCTGCGCGAATTGGAAGGTAGCCCCGACCCGTTGGCAAACTCTGATAGAAGAAGCGCATCCGTCCCAAAAAGCAAACCGTCTGTGTATTCTTTTAGTTTAATGCCGTGATTTATCAAAGTGTACTTAAAACAGTCCATAACAAGCTCCAGTAACATTAAACGATTTAAAACCGGAAAAGACTTAAAAATAACGAAATTCCGTGTATAAACATAAAACTTGACAAAAAATGATAATGCGCCCAAAAGCTGAAGCAAAAGCTGAGCTCACGGACGCAATACCTTGTTAAGTTTTAAAAACTATGCCTTGGGAGCGTCAACCGGGCAAACACCGGCACAAGCACCACAATCGATGCAAGTATCGGGATTGATAACGTACTTGCCGTCATCAGCAACAGAAATAGCGCCAACGGGGCATTCAGCCTCACAAGTGCCGCAACCGATGCATTCGTCATTAGCGATAGAATATGCCATACCTAAGTACCTCCAAAAAATTAATTTTCAACTGTATAATAGCACAAGTTTAATCAGTTTGCAATAGTAACTGAAAAAATTATTTATGATATTTTTTGCCTGCCGTAATAGTAAAAGCCCTGTAAATCTGCTCCGTAAGCATTAAACGGAAAAGCATGTGAGGGAAAGTCATTTTTGAGAACGAAAGCTTTAAATCGCATTTATTTTTCAAGTCGCTTGAGAGCCCGTGACTGCTGCCTATTATAAAGCAGAACGAAGAAGCGCCTTCGAGCCGTTTCGATTCGATAAACGAAGCAAACTCCTCGGAAGAAAAGCTTTTACCTTCAATACAAAGAGCAACCTTGATGCTGTCCTTTGGGATCAGCGCATCGAACCGTGAGGCTTCCGAGTTGAGCGCGGCCGAAACAGTTTTGTCATTAGCGCCCTTTGAGTCATCGATGCGTTCTTCCTTTATGCAGAAGCTTTTGAAGGTGCAGAATGCCCCAAGCCTTTTTTCAAATTCTCCGCAGAGTTCAGCAATAGGCTTTTCTGTGGTAGTGCCGGCGTAAAGAAGTGTAACTAACATTTGGAGAGACCGAGTGCAAGGTCTTCAATAATGTCATCAATGTGTTCGATTCCTACCGAGAGCCTTATCATGGCGGGATCAATGCCTGCGGCAACGAGCTGTTCTTCGGTAAGTTGGCGGTGAGTTTCGCTTGCAGGATGAAGAACAAGGGTGTGAACCGAAGCAACGTGAACAACGTTGCGTGCGAGCTTCAAGCTGTCCATAAACTTAACTGCCGCTTCCTTTCCGCCTTTGATGCAGAAAGAGATTACGCCGCTTGAACCGTTGGGAAGATACTTCTTTGCAAGCTCGTGATACTTGTCGCTTTCAAGTCCGGGGTAAGAAACGGATACAACCTTGTCGCTTGCTTGGAGGAATTTAGCGACTTTAAGAGCGTTTTCGGAATGACGTTCCATTCTGAGGTGAAGCGTCTGAAGTCCCAAATCGAGCAAAAATGCAGCGGTTGCGGGAGGACAAGTGCCAAGGTCACGTGTCAGTTGAACTCTCATCTTTGTTATGTAAGCCGCCGCCCCGAAGGTCTTTGTGTAAGAGAGACCGTGATAAGAAGGGTCGGGGTCACTTATGCCTTTATAACCATTCTTTTCCCAATCGAATTTACCGCTGTCTACAACTACACCGCCTACCTGGATAGGGTGACCGTCCATGTATTTGGTTGTGGAGTGAACAACGATGTCTGCACCGAATTCAAAAGGACGGCAAAGAATCGGGGTGGGGAAGGTGTTATCAACGATCAAAGGTAAACCGTGTCTGTGAGCGAGGTTTGCGATGCGTTCGATATCAAGAACTGCGAGGGCGGGATTCGCAAGACTCTCGGCAAGAATGAGCTTTGTGTTGGGTTTGATAAGCGCCTCGATTTCCTCGTCGCTTGCATCTTGGTCGAAATAAATGCACTCAATTCCAAAACGGGCGATGGTTACAGAGAAAAGGTTAACTGTGCCACCGTAGAGCTTTGAAGAACAGAGAATGCTGTCCCCAACGCCTGCAATGTTTGCAACCGCAAGGAAATTGGCGGTTTGACCTGATGGAGCGCAAACTGCACCAACGCCGCCTTCAAGGGCAGCAATTTTTTCTTCAACACATGCAACTGTCGGATTTGAAATGCGTGAGTACATATGGCCTTCAGCTTTAAGGTCAAAAAGCTCACCGATGTGCTCGGTTGAATCGTATGTGTAGGTTGTACTCTGATAAATAGGGAGAGCCATAGGTTCTCCGTTACCGGGTTTGTAACCTTCGTGCATGCATTTTGTTTCTATTTTCATATGATATTCCTCCGTGAGAGAATTATAAATTACTGGTTTTGGGATTTTACAGCATTTCTGTAAAGCCTTATTGCCTGTTCCCAATCGGCGGTACCAAGGCCTTTAATCGGGTATTCAATGTCTATCTGTTTATAATCGGAAGAACCGTACTTGAAAAGCAGGGTTTCTGCAAGAGGCCTTTTGTCATCGTAAAAATTGTCGTACTCAAGCTTTCTCAAGTAGGCATTTTGTTTGTCCGTATTTCCTGCAAGGCTTGCGTTTGTGAAAACACGGTTAAACAGGTTCTTGAAAATGTCTCCGATGTACGGGTTAACAGAGCTGTCCATGAGGGTAGCATAATTGTCTTGATTTATGTAGTAAATTCCCGCCGGGATAGTGATGTACATTTCTTGGAGAACCGCTTCTTCTGATGATTCCGTAGACTGCGTGGGAGCTTCGGTTGTTTCTTCAGCGGAAGTGTCAAGGTCGGGGTCTTGTGATGATTCTGACGAAGATTCGTCCATCGATTCGGAGGGAAGCTCGGATGTTTCGGGAATGTAATCCGGATTTTCATAAATGACGTCCTCTTTAATTGAACAGCTGATTCCGCCAACTTCATTAAAAAGAGCGAGCAAATCGTAATTCTTTTGACTGCCTCCACCTTTAGAAGCGGAAACTATGGCGTAGTGGTCAATGCTGAATCCTGTCATTGCTTCGAGTTTTTGAACCGTATAAACAGCACCTTGTCTCTTGTATATGTCTGAGAGCAAGCTAATGCCCGATTTGTTTTCAACCTTAACCGTGGCAGGGATAGATGAGAAAATGTAAGTTTTGTATCCGTCGTCTACGTGAGCGAGATTGACAGAACATAGAACGCCGTTTATGTCCGTGCCGAGGAATACGCAGGTATAACTGTTGCTTTCGATTGATTCACTTGTTTCACTGTCCGAATTCTCCGAATCATCGCTTGTGCCGTTATTAGATGAGTCAGGAACGTCAGACGAGCCGACATCAGACTCGGTTGAAGCGGGATCTTCCAACAATGCGGGAATAGCGTCATTTACAATGTAGTGTCCCAAAGCACCGAAAAGGAGCAATGTTACCAGAAAGATTATAATAAAATTACGTATAGAAGAAGTCAAACCTTTTTTCTTCCTTTCATAATATGCAGAAAGTCTTAAAAGCCTCAGAATGAATTTTATTTATTATACGATAAGAAGCGGTTTTTGTCAATCGTTTTAAATGCAAAACTAAAAGTATAAATCTTGCCCAAAACAAGGCGCAGAAAAAAAGGAAAAAGTTGTTGACTTTTAAAATTTTGCGTGATATAATGTGCTTATCAAAAAAACGAGAAAAAGGAGCAAAACAATGAAAAAGTTTTTATGCTTAGCACTTGCTCTCATGCTCATCGTTTCCTGCTTCGCTGCATGCGGCGGCAGTGGTGATGATGATAAGAGCACAGACACAAGCAGCGTCTCTTCCGGCAGCGATGCTTCTACCGGCGACACTGCCGCAAGTGAAGGCGAAAACGAAGACTACATTTCTATGTTCAAGAACATTGACGTTTCTGCGGCATACGGCCTTGACGGCTATGACCTCGGCGGACGTGAGTTCTACATTATGCAGCGTTGGTTTGGCTACGGCAAGCCCACCATTGACTTCCAGGGCGAAGTTATTTGGAACGAGCCTGAAAACGGCCAGCTCAACAGCATCAACACAGCTAAGAAGCGTGTTCTTGATGAAGTTCAGGCACTTCTTAACTGTACAGTTACCGGCGAAATCAGCTCTCTTACAGCCGGTGACATCCGTGACCTCGTAAGTACAGACGTTCTCACCGAGCTCGGCGAGTTCGACTTCTGCTTCGAGAGCCCCTACTACTACACCACATGGGTACAGGACAAGATGCTTGTTGACCTCAAGGATCTCGGCATCCAGTTCGACCAGCCTTGGTGGGATCAGAATGCGGTTAAGGACCTCTCCATCATGGATAGCCTTTATTTCGCACTCGGCGACATCAACACTTATGATAACGACGGTACTTTCGTACTCCTTATCAACAAGACCCTTTATAACAATATAAAGGATAAGGATTACACAGAACTCTTCAAGATGGCAAAGGACAGAACATGGACCTTTGACGCTCTTAAAGAAGAAGTTAAGGGTGTTTATTCTGACATCGGCGGCGAACCCGGCGTTGACGAGTTTGACCAGTTCGGTCTTCTTACCGAAACTGCTAACCTCTATACTCACGCTCTTGCTGCCGGCGAAAAGATCGCTACAAAGGATGCAGAAGACGTTCCTCAGCTTTCTCTCCAGACAACCAGAACTTATGAGTCCCTTATCGGCGCAGTAGAGCTTTATCAGACTCAGGACGTTCTCGTTGCTAACACAGAACCTTACCTCACAAAGTATCCCGAAGGCGACGAAGTATACGAAAAGACAGTTACCAACACCTTCGAGCAGGGCAGAGGTTTGTTCTATCTCTCCGGTCTTATCCACCTTCCTTACTTCAGAAACATGGATGACGAAATCGGCGTTCTCCCTGTTCCTATGTTTGACGAAGCTCAGGGCGAGTACACACACCAGATGTCTGTACACACCGCTTCTGCAGTATTTGTTCCTGTAGGACCTAACTCTGAAGGCGAAAACGGCAAGCAGATCGGTTTGCTTCTTGACGCTCTTGGCGCATACAGCAAGCAGTATCTCACCCCCGAATATTACAACAAGCAGCTCCAGCAGAGAGACTTCCAGGATCCCGACAGTGCGGCTATGCTCGACATCATCTTCGAGACACGTGCTTTCGACCTTGGTGCGTTCTTCGGTTCCAGCTGGAACAACGCTTTCGACCTCTACTGTGTAATGGATACCAACGTTGAATCCAGATTCAGCGCTCAGGTTGACATGATCCAGGCTAAGATGGAAATCACTCTTGATGCCATCAGAGCGAAGCTCCCGGTGCTTGAAGCTCCCGGTGCTTAATTAACTATTGTTAGAAGATTCCCGGCTCAGAAATGAGTCGGGATTTTTTTTGCCTTTAGGCGAGGAAGAAAAAATCGGTTCGACCGGGGGTGACTACCGATGAAAAGCAAACACGCATTACAATAAAATAGCTTTGTGCATGTTGTTATGTGTGTGTCGAGGTATTTTGTGCAAGTTGACATTAAAAGGTGTGTTTGTAAAATTTATTTGTGAAAAATATCCATAACTCTCTTGACAATTATTGGTTTTATAAGTAATATATTATTAGGGAGCGGAGCATGGTCGCATATATGTTGTGCCTTTTATAAGGCTTCGCTAAAAAGGTATACTATTTAAAGAAAGAGGTTTGTTATGAAAAGATTGTTAGCAACAGTTCTTCTTGCTGCAATGCTTTGTACTGTTCTCGTTCTTGTTCCCGCAAAAGAGACAGCTACAGAAGTATTTGCGCTTGATATGCCTACTACCAACGGTAGGCAGGAATGCACTTACTATCTTCCCAGCGCATCCGGTAATGTAAAA
The DNA here is from genome assembly GCA_017531625.1 of Clostridia bacterium. GTDB lineage: Bacteria > Bacillota > Clostridia > Oscillospirales > CAG-382 > SIG636. The sequence goes on from JAFXKQ010000131.1 coordinate 12,139, forward strand.
GTTACTGCTGACTTCATTCCCAGTAGCTTTAGTCAGCGTCCCGGTACTACTCAGACACAGAAATACCTTGTTATCCATAACACTGGTAACTATGCTTCTACCGCATCAGCGTACAACCATTATTCTTGGTTGACTACTTCCTCAGGCACCGGTCAGTCCTATCACTATGTTTGCGGCTCTGACGGTATTTATCAGCTTCTTCCTGAAAACGAAAAGGGGGCTCACACCGGTTCTAACAAGAACAGCAGCGGTACATACGATTCTGTCGCAAAAGACGTTACCAACAGCAATGCTATTGGTATCGAAACTTGCGTAAACGGCTTCCCTGCAAGTGCTTCTTACAGCGGCGAACAGTGGAATACCGATGCTATGTACGCATGGTACACAAACTATTTCGCAACAAGAACAGACTATCTTGCTATTCTTGCTGCTTCTATCCTCGTTCGTAATAACTTTGATCCTAATACACGTTGCGTTCAGCACTATGTTGTTTACGGTAAAAACTGCCCCATGCAGATGAGATACGTATTCTATACTGCGGGCACTTCCGGATATTCAGGCGGTTCTAACACCAGTCACTTTACCAAGATGGGTACTTACTACACCATTTTCTGGAACAGAATGATGGCATATTACAATGCATTCAAAAACGGTGGCGAAGCTGTGATGCCCGATGGCAGTACAAGCGGCACAGTTGGCGGTATCTATAAGGTTAGCACCAGCGGTGACACACTTAACATCCGTGATCAGGCTACCTCCAGCGGTAGTAATGTTATAGGTGAGATCCCCGATGGGACAGAGATTACCATCACTGCTTATGAAGGCAACTGGGGTAAGACCACTTACAACGGCGTAACAGGTTGGGTTTCCATGTCTTACGTAACTTATG
>JAFXKQ010000132.1 GCA_017531625.1 Clostridia bacterium
AAAGTACAACCTTACCGCCCTTGTGGAGGAGGAAGAGGTAGCACTTCTTCACCTTTACGATTCTCTTTCCGTCTTCACCGCTGTAGAAACGGCGGGTAAACGGGTAATCGACGTGGGGTGCGGTGGCGGTTTTCCTTCTCTGGTGCTCGGTGCGTACGATGAAAAAGCAGAGATTACCGCACTTGACAGCACAGCGAAAAAAATCGCCTTCGTGGCGGAAACCGCTTGTCTTGCGGGGATTGACAACTTGGAAGCCGTTGCGGCACGTGCAGAGGAATTTGTTGCCCTCGAAGGAAAAAGAGAGAGTTATGATTTGGCAGTTTCCCGTGGCGTTGCGAGGCTTAACGTACTTGCGGAGCTTTGTCTGCCCTTTGTAAAGGTGGGCGGTTTGTTCGTTGCAATGAAGGGTAACCACGGAAGAGAAGAGGCGGAGGAAGCGGAAAAAGCCATCAAAACCCTCGGTGCTTCCGTGAAAGAGATAAAAACTGTCAGAATTCCCGTTTTTGAACGTGAGCATTGTCTCGTGGTAATTGAAAAAAACAAGTCCACCCCGAGAGATTACCCAAGGCAGTATTCTCGTATTGTAAAGAAACCTCTTTAAGTTTTGCCTCGGCTGTTAAATGGCTTAAAAGGGGATAAAAAGGAGAACAGAATGGAAAATTTGAGAGATAAAGACGGACTTACAGAGGAAGAGTTCCTTGCCCGTTACGACGCTTCGAGGTTTGAGCGTCCTTCGGTTACGGTGGACGTTGCGGCGTTTAAGTGGCAAGGGGGCGACCTTTATTTGCTTCTGATAAAGCGTGGCGGTCATCCTTTTCTTGGCAAGAGGGCACTACCAGGCGGCTTTGTAGAGCCTGATGAAACCGTTGAAACTGCGGCGGCGCGTGAGCTTGAAGAGGAGACCTCGGTTAAAGGTGCGGCTCTTTTGCCCATCGGGGTTTTCAGCGAGCCTTTGCGTGACCCGAGGACAAGAATCATCACCGTAGCTTACCTTGCCTTGCTTGAGGAAAAGGATTCAATAATTGAGGCGGGTGATGATGCGGCAAGTGCTGACTGGGTAAGAGTCTGCATCACCGAAAGGCGTACAGAAAAAACGGACGGGAAAGAAGTCAAAAGCTTCAAAGTTCGTCTTGTGTTAAGTGAGCTTGGCAAGGGCGAAGAGGACGTTTTCTTCAAAGCCGAGTTCTGCCGTGAGCTCTCCGCAGTAACTGCAGGAACGGTTTGCAGCGCAGAGCCTTTGAACGTCTTGGCGGGCGATCATGCAAAGATCGTAGCGACCGCCGCTGATAAATTGATGGATTTGTTGGAAAAAAACAAATAAAAACAAATAACACTTGCATTTTTTGTTTAAAAGGTTTAATATAGAGTTGACGAGAACAGTAATTAAAGGGAAAGAAGGTGTTTTTTATGAAAAAAGGGCTTGTCTTTGTCCTTGCTGTTGTGCTGATGTTTAATCCGGTTCTCCGGGCTGTTCCGACTTTTGCGGACGGCCAGCCGAAGATCGGAGCGGTGAAGTATGAAACCGTTGACCTTAACAGCTTTTCCGAATTTTTAAACGAGGAAAGGGAGGCGTACTCTTTTTCTTCTGTTCCTATCATGAAGAGTGAGGCCGGTGTTACAAATGAAACGGAAGCTTCTTCCTCTTCTTCAGATGCCTCTGCGTCTTCTCTTACGGACGAAGAGCTTGCGTCGATTCTCTATGCGGCGGCAAAAGCTTTGGTTTCAAGAGTCAACCTTGCGGGCTACAATGTGACCTTGGATCAGCTGAAGCGTGGGATGGAGCTCATTTTCTGGTACAAACCGGATCTGTTTTATCTTAATGCTACTTACGGCTATGCAAGCTATGAAGGAACAAACATTGCTGCGTTGGCGATTTTGAATTATCGGATGTCAAATGACGAAATCAAGGCAGCCCGTGTAGTTTTTGAAAACGGTTTGAATGAGATCGTGGCTCAGGTGGACAGCAGTTGGAGCCAGATGGAAAAGGTTCTCTTTGTTCACAATTGGATTGTGGTTAACTGCGAATACGATAGGAGCTACACTTACGCTGATGCATACAGCGTTCTCACTTTGCGCAAGGGAGTTTGTCAGGGATATTCTCTTTTGTTTGGGGCGATTATGGCTAAGCTTGGAATCGGCGTAAACTACGCCGTCAGCGTGGAAAAGACCCACATGTGGAACGTGGTCTGCGTCGACGGAAAGTGGTACCATTTGGATCTGACTTGGGACGACCCCGTTTGCATTTCGGGCGCGAGCAATCCCGGAGTTGACCGCTTGGGCAGAGTTAGCTATGATTTCTTTCTGCTTACCGACGAACAGATTACGGATCAGGATCACCCTTCTTGGTCTTGTAGTGTAGAGGTCAGTACGGAGGAGTTTACCGACAGGTTCTTTTCCGATACAAAATCCGATTGCGTTTACGTTGACGGAAAATGGTATTTTGTGGACGAAAGCACGAGAAGGCTGAATTGCTATGATTCTGCCACGGACATAACCACAGATCTTGGTTTAAGTTCCGGTACGTGGTACGTTTGGGGTTCATCGAGCCGGTACTATTCCACTTCTTACAGCGGGGTTGCAAAGTGCGACGGAAAAATTTATTACAGCACCCAAAACAGTATCAAGTGCTATGATCCCGCAGAAGGGAAGGCTGTGACGGTGGTAACGGCAGACACCTCAGACGGTTACGTTTACGGCATGCGAAGCAAAGGTAACGGGGTACTTGAGTACGAGATTGCCACTTCTTCCGCGGTTAAGGCAAGCGCAATTCTTACTTCCTACGTAGGCGGGCTTGACCTGGTAGAGGGAAGCTCTTGCGGACTCAGCGATTACGTTACGGGCGTTGAAAGCGGGACAACGGTGGCAGGGCTTACAGCTCAATTCCGACAAGCGGTTACAGTTTACAATTCCCACGGTGACAAGTTGCTTGGAGACGAAGTTTTGAAAACCGGCGACAGAGTTTGCGTGGTGATTGACGGCGTAACCTACCGTGATGTTTCCGTAGCCGTGGAGGGTGACGTTGACGGAACAGGTACGGTGAACAGCCTTGACTACGTTAAGACGAAGCTTCAAGTCAAGTTCGAAAACTTGCTTACGGGCGTTTTCCGCACCGCCGCTGACCTTGACGGAAACGGTACGGTGGACAGTACGGACGGGCTTTGTGCAAGGCTTAGACTTAAACAGGCGTAAGCAGGCATTTGGTTCGGATTGATGCAAATCAAAACATGCAGATAAACAAACAAAAAAACGGTCCGCTTGGTAATTTCCAAGCGGACCTGATTTTTTATCGGAGCTTCTTAAATTACTTAACGAGGATGTTGAGAAGTTTGTCCTTAACGTAAATCTTCTTGAACACGTTTTTGCCTGCCATGGCGGAAGCGATTTTTTCGCTCTTTACTGCTTCTGCATAGACTGTGTCCTCGTCTGCGCCTGCGGGAACGGAAACTGTGCCCTTGAACTTGCCGAGAACCTGAACGGCAATTTCGATAACGTCATCCTTAGTCTTTTCTTCGTCATAAGCGGGGAAGGATTGAAGCGAAGCCAAACCCTTG
>JAFXKQ010000133.1 GCA_017531625.1 Clostridia bacterium
AGAGCCTCTGTGGTGAGAACCATAGCAGCAACGGAAGCCGCATTTTGAAGCGCACTTCTGGTAACCTTAGTCGGGTCAACAATACCGCTGTCTATCATGTCAACAAAGGTTTCGTTGTACGCATCAAAGCCGTAACCCTTCTTACCGCTGGTCTTGATCTTCTCAATGATAACAGAACCTTCGAAGCCTGCATTTTCAGCGATTGTTCTAACGGGTTCTTCAAGAGCACGAAGAACTATCTTAACACCTGTGAGAGTATCACCGTCAACCTGTGTGAGAAGCTTCTCAACTTCGGGGATAGCATTAACGATAGCAACACCGCCGCCGGGAACGATACCTTCTTCAACAGCAGCCTTTGTTGCGTTAAGAGCGTCCTCGATGCGAAGCTTCTTTTCCTTCATCTCGATTTCAGTAGCCGCACCAACCTTAATAACAGCAACACCGCCACTGAGTTTAGCGAGGCGTTCCTGAAGCTTTTCTCTGTCAAAATCAGAAGTAGTGGTTTCAATGGAAGCCTTAATCTGCCCTACTCTTGCCTTGATTTCAGCAGCATCACCTGCGCCGCCTACGATGATTGTGTTTTCTTTATTTACTTTGATCTGTCTTGCACGACCAAGCTGCATAAGGTCAGCATCTTTAAGCTCAAGACCGATTTCTTCGGAAATAACTTCACCGCCTGTAAGGATAGCAATGTCTTTAAGCATGTCCTTACGTCTGTCACCGAAACCGGGAGCCTTAACAGCTACGCAAGTGAACGTACCTCTGATCTTGTTAACAATAAGAGTAGAGAGAGCTTCAGCTTCAACATCTTCAGCAATGATAAGAAGCTTCTTTCCGCTCTGAACGATTTTTTCAAGAAGAGGAAGGATTTCCTGAATGTTGGAGATCTTCTTGTCGGTGATGAGAATGAGAGCATCGTCGATAACAGCTTCCATCTTATCGGTGTCAGTAACCATGTAAGGAGAAATGTAGCCACGGTCAAACTGCATGCCTTCAACAACTTCGCAACCTGTTTCGGAAGACTTGCTCTCTTCAACAGTAATAACGCCGTCAGCGGTAACACGATCCATAGCATCAGCAATAAGCTTACCGATAACTTCATCGCCTGCGGAAACAGTACCTACTCTTGCAATGTCTTCAGTTCCGTTAACTTTCTTAGCAGAAGCAACAAGGTATTTAACAGCCGCATCAACAGCCAAATCAATACCCTTCTTCAAAACCATGGGGTTAGCACCTGCAGCAACATTCTTCATACCTTCACGAACAAATGCCTGTGCAAGAAGAGTAGCGGTGGTAGTACCGTCGCCTGCAGCATCATTAGTCTTAATGGAAACTTCCTTAACAAGTTGAGCACCCATGTTTTCAAAGGGGTCGTCAAGCTCGATTTCCTTAGCGATTGTAACACCGTCATTTGTAATGAGAGGTGCACCGTATTTCTTGTCAAGAACTACGTTTCTGCCCTTAGGGCCAAGGGTTATTTTAACAGCATTAGCAAGGATATCAACGCCTCTTACAAGGGACTCTCTTGCCTCAATACCTGTCTTAATCTCTTTTGCCATAAAAAATCACCAAACCTTTCAAAAAACTACTCTACGATTGCGAGAATGTCATTCTGTCTGACGATGATGTACTCAGTACCGCCGCATTTGATTTCAGTACCGGAGTACTTAGACGTAATAACTTTATCGCCTTGCTTAACGGTCATAACAACTTCCTTACCGTCAACAATTCCGCCGGGGCCTACTTCAATAACTTCAGCAACTTGTGGCTTTTCCTTAGCTGCGCCGGTAAGGATAATGCCGCTCTTAGTAGTTTCCTCAGCTTCAACCATCTTGATCACAACGCGATCAGCCAAAGGCTTAATCTTCATATTTGTATTCCTCCTTAGTGTAAAAGAACTGTAAACTAATCAATTTTAGCACTCAAAAACCCTAAGTGCTAATCAACGATAGTGATTGTAGCACGGTACATATAAAAAATCAAGGGTTTTTTCAACATTTAAAAAAATATTAACAATTGATGGCAGCAATTTTGGCATTCAATGATTTTATCTGCCAAACAACGACAAAAAACAGCTCATCGAAGACAATCTTTTCTACGATGAGCCAAAAACGCCATTAAAAACAACTTACTTATTCTTGAAAAACTGGAAAAACGAGCATTTAATCATCCCGTTATACAGCTTACGAACCTTGTCAGCGCGCCTTCCGAAAAAACACTCAAATTCTTCATTACAGTTAAGAACGTAAATCTGCCACTTCGGAACGTTTTCGCAAAAGCTTTTCCCCATCGCTTTAAACAAAGCTTCGGTTTCAGCCTTCTCTCCCATGCGTTCGCCGTAAGGGGGATTGGTTACGATGGTACCGCGAGCGTCGGGAACCGGCGACTTAAACTGACGCACGTCCCCTACATCAAAATGAATAAGATCAGCAACCCCTGCTCTTTCAGCATTCGCCCTTGCAATTTCTATGCAAGCGGGATCAATGTCAAAGCCGTAAATCGGAGTCTCGCAGGGTTTTATCTTAGCCAAAGCTTCAGCTCTCGCCTCAGCCCAAAAACGTTCGGGAACCCAGGAAAAGCTTTCCCCCGCAAAGCTGCGTTTCAAACCGGGAGCTGTGTCAGTAACCATCAGTGCCGCTTCGATGGCGATTGTTCCGCTGCCACAAAGCGGGTCAACCGTAAGAACGCACGGCCTGGGCCTCGAAAGTCTGACCATAGCCGCCGCAAGAGTTTCCCTTAACGGCGCATCATTAGCTTGCAAACGGTAGCCACGTTTGTGAAGCCCAACGCCACTGGTGTCTATCATGATGCTTACTCGGTCATTAAAAATAAAAAACTCTACTTGGTACTTAACACCGCTCTCTTCGAAATGCTCACCGCCGTATTTCTGCTTCAAACGCTCAACTATGGCCTTTTTAATAATGCGTTGACAGTCAGGGATAGAAAACAGTTTAGACCTGATGCTGTGCCCCTTAACGGGAAACTGATCCTTTTCTCCAATGTAATCCTCAAACGGAAGGGCTTTAACCTGCTCAAAGAGCGAATCAAAGCTCATAGCCTCAAAATCACCGAGCTTTATAAAAAGGCGTTCTGCGTATCTGAAAAAGATGTTACAGCGTGCAACAGCCTCCAAAGGAGCCTCAAAGCACACACGCCCGTCCATCGTTTCCAACCTTTTGTAACCGAGGGCATCAATGTCCTCAGCAACCAATTTTTCCAATCCAAAAAGACAGCTCGCAACAAAAACCATTTTAATCACCCACTTTAAACAACCAAAGTGCCTAAATTCAATCAAAACCCAAGTCCATGAATCAACAATACATTTAGCCCTCTGTTTTCCGCATTAAAGCTCCAAAGCTTGCCATAGCCACAGAATTAAAACCAAACAACTCCAAAACGCAGAAATCACGTAAATTCACAGACAACCGACAGACGATGTGGGATGCCTTCATCCCGCATCAATCTGATGACAAGCCTTGTCATAAGCTTGGCAGACTACTGAGAAAGAGCGCAGACAAGACGAACCGAGGTGCTAACTGCCCCCACAAAATGCATTCTTGCGGGCCCCCACGGGAATCACTGCAAGCCAAGGTTCGTTTTGAACGAAAAAAATACGGTAAATTGCAGAAAAATCGGGGTTTGCCCCCGATTTTTCAACTTTAAAGCAATAAGTTGATTTTTCGTTTTCGTGCTCTGCGCATTTGTCAACGGTCTGTGGCGGGATGCAAGCATCCCGCCTCGTTATTAAACTCAAATCAAAAATCAAAACCGATTACTCAGCGGGCTCAATCACACCGTAATCATTCTCTTTACGCTTGTAAACAACATTTATGTTGCCCGTTTCAGCGTTTTTGAACATGTAAAACTGATGCGAAAGGAGATTCATCTGCATAACAGCCTCTTCAACCGTCATAGGAAGTATCTCAAACTTTTTAACTTTGGAAACCTTGATTTCATCTTCGGTCTCAAGTTCCGCATAGTCTGCAAAGGTATCTTTTTCAAAATGAAGCTTCTTTTCAAGACGTGTACGGTTTTTACGTATCTGCCTTTCAAGAACGTCAACAACGCGATCTATGGCATTATAAATCTCTTTATCAGCTTCTTCAGCTCTGAAAATGGCGCCGTTTTTGCGGATAGTAACCTCAAGTTTAGACTTGCCGCCTTCACCCTTTAAGGTTACGTTCGCTTCAGTTTCGGTAGGAAAGAACTTATTAAGCTTGTCGAGCTTCTTTTGAATTCTGACCTTTACGTCTTCGGTGAGCTCAAATTTTCTGGTAACGATATTAATTCTCATCTGTTATGCGCGTCGTAGCCTCCCCCTCGGGACTCTTTCAATCCTAAACAGCGTGCGATGATAACCGCACAGAACGAGGCTATGAAAAAGTCTTTGGAGTGCGACGCCCCTCCCTTCACAAATTATCAAGAAAAAATGTATTAATCAACTTCTTTTCTCACTAATAGTATAACAAACTATGTGCGTTTTGTCAAGCATTTTATTGAAACAAAGGGTTATTTTGGCAAATTTGCATAAACGTTTGATTTTATTTATCTCAACAAGCCAATTTTGCTTTGTTCGACCGCACAATTAAGATGTTACACACAAACAAAAAAAGAGAGA
>JAFXKQ010000134.1 GCA_017531625.1 Clostridia bacterium
AAATTTATTATTAATTTTTCTACACCACCGCAAACATAAACAAAACGTTTGTTCTGCCGCTTTTTTTGCCCTATTTTCACCCTAATAGAAGAAAAATGCAAGCCGTTTGGCTTGCATCCTTTGATAATATTTCTATTACATCTTTACAGTGACAACGTATCTGCCACAGTTGTCGCCTGAAATACTGTATTCGGCACCGTTTTTAACAGGAATTTCCGTAAATCCGCCGCCTGAAACAGTACAGCAGTATATTTCATAGCGATTAACGCCATCCGTAACTTCAAGCGGATTGTCAACGGTACGCTCACGCAACACTTCGAGGTACTCTTCTAAGCACAGTCCGTTTAAATGCATATAACACGCATGCGCAACACCCACATATCTGAAATGGTTGGGATCATCGTTAATCAAAGTAACAGACGCTTTATCAGCCGGATACCTGCGTATAAACCCATACTGCCACGCATTATCCGTAACCCATTTGTAGGTGCCTTCGCCGATCTTATCCCCATCAGAGGGATAAATAGAAAGATTGAACGCGAGACCTGTGTGGTGTTCGCTAAATCCGGGTTTTTGAGCCCAAATTGCAGCTTGTTCCTCTCCAAGAGAATCCACCTTTTTGTCATAAACCTCTTTCTGTGCTTCAGAATCAAGGAATCCCACGGTAACCGTCAAATTGTTTTTATCGGTTGCCGAATAAAAAGCATCCGCCATTTCATTCAGTTTCTCAACAACGGATTTATTAAGTGAGATATCTGTATCTCCAACCTTGTAGGACGAGGTTTTGTACTCATAAACCTCAACGAGTTCGGATTCCGAAGGAAATGCGTACTCGTGGTTAGAATTAACAAGGATAAGGTCTCCCTCGGTCGCATTAGCGTTATCCACATTTATGTACTTAATCTCGGGGGCTTTGCTTTCTTCAGAAGTTTCACTGTCTTCCCCTGCCCCACTAACATCGCTTTCGTCGTCTCCAACAACGATCGAGCTGGTGAGCTCTGCGCCGCCATTGTCAGTACTTGCACCTGTAAAAACAAACACAAGTATCAGTATCAGTGTAGCGATGACTACACAAGCAACAAGCGCACCTATTTCGGGAGCAAAAAACTTGTTTTTATTACTCATTTGTTTAGACATAGCAACACCTCCGTAATGACGCTGAACGATGACAATCAAATTTTACTTAAGGGGTCGGCTCGTATTAAGAACCGACCCCACAGTAACTTTATAAATAACTAACTGAACGCTGGATTATTCAGCAAGCTTCTTAAGCTTTTCGTACTTCTCTTTCGCGCTCTTCTCTGCGCTGTCGAAGAGAACAGCAGCTCTGTCAGGGAAGGAAATGCCGAGAGAGCTGTATCTTGTTTCTGTCTTGATGAAGTCCTGATAGGAGGTTGTGGGCTCCTTGGAATCAAGAACAAAAGGATTCTTGCCTTCTTCAGCAAGGAGAGGATTGAAGCGGAATGTATGCCAGTAACCTGCTGCAACTGCTGCCTTTGTTTCGGCCATGCTTGTACCAAGGCCCTTCTTGATACCGTGGTTGATACAAGGAGCGTAACCGATTACGATGGAAGGTCCGTGATACTTTTCAGCCTCAACGATAGCCTTTACGCACTGATTGTAATCAGCACCCATAGCTACCTGAGCAACGTAAACGTAGCCGTAAGACATTGCGATAGCCGCAAGATCCTTCTTCTTTGTAGCCTTACCGTTAGCAGCAAACTGAGCAACGGAACCTGTAGGTGTTGCCTTAGAAGCCTGACCGCCTGTGTTGGAGTAAACTTCTGTATCGAACACGAAGATGTTGATGTCTTCACCGGAAGCGAGAGCGTGGTCAACACCGCCGAAGCCAATGTCATAAGCCCAACCGTCACCGCCGAAGATCCACATGGACTTCTTAACGAAGAGATCGCTCATTGCAAGAGCCTTGTTGTAAAGCTCAGCGAGTTCGGAGCAGCAACCTGTTTCCTTAGCTTCCTTAATGGTAGCGATGAGAGTTTCAGAAGCGGACTTGGAAGCTTCGCCATCATCCTTAACTTCAAGCCATGCCTTAGCAGCTGCAGAAAGCTTTTCGCAACCGTCATTAGCAAACTTCTCGACGATCTCAATGAGCTTAGCACGTCTTGCCTTAACAGCTACTGCCATACCAAGACCGAACTCCGCGTTGTCTTCGAAGAGGGAGTTAGCCCAAGCGGGACCCTTGCCTTCTTTATTGAGGGTGTAAGGAGTTGCAGGTGCAGAACCGCCCCAAATGGAGGAACAGCCGGTAGCGTTAGCGATGAACATACGGTCGCCAAAGAGCTGAGTGATAAGCTTTGCATAAGGTGTTTCACCACAGCCGGGGCAAGCGCCGGAGAACTCGAGGAGGGGCTGCTTGAACTGGGAACCCTTAACTGTTTCGGGCTTAAACTTAGCGAGAACAGTAGCGTCATCTGTGTAATTGTAGCTTATATCGAAGTAAACCTGCTTATCAAGCTGAGTTTCGGTGGGCTTCATAACGAGAGCCTTTTCACCCTTCTTACCGGGGCAAACCTGTGCGCAAGAACCGCAACCAACGCAGTCGAGAGCAGATACAACAACAGCAAACTTGTAACCCGGAACGCCGGTGAGGTCGTTAGTTTCAAGTTCAGGATACTTAGCAGCTTCTTCTGCGCTCAATGCGAGAGGACGGATTGCCGCATGAGGACATACGAGAGAGCAGAAGTTACACTGGATACAATTTTCCTTGTTCCATGCGGGAACGTCAATAGCAACGCCGCGCTTTTCGAATGCGGAGCTACCCTGAGGAAATGTACCGTCCGCAGCATCAACAAATGCGGAAACAGGAAGTGCATCACCCTTCTGTGCATTAACAGGTCTAAGAATGTTTTCAACAAAGTCTGCAAGTTCTTTTCTTGCGTCGATCTTTTCACTTGCAACAACTTCATCCTCAGCATCAGCCCAAGCCGCGGGAACATCAACCTTAACTACAGCATTAGCGCCTGCATCAATCGATGCGTAGTTCATGTTAACGATAGCTTCGCCCTTCTTGAAGAAGCTCTTGTATGCAGCTTCTTTCATAAACTTGATAGCATCTTCTGCGGGGATGATGTTAGCAAGTGCGAAGAAAGCGCTTTGAAGAACGGTGTTGGTTCTGCCTCCAAGACCGATTTCACGAGCAATGGAAATAGCGTCAACAATGTAGAAGTTAAGCTTCTTGGAAGCGATGTCTCTCTTAACCTTTGCAGGAAGCTTAGCATCGAGCTCATCAACAGACCACTGGCAGTTAAGAAGGAATGTACCGCCGGCCTTTATGTCGCCTGTAATGTCATACTTATTTACATAGGAAGGATTGTGGCAAGCAACAAAGTCTGCATGAGAAACGAGATATGTGGAACGGATAGGCTTATCACCGAATCTGAGGTGGGATACGGTAATACCGCCGGACTTCTTGGAGTCGTAGGAGAAATAAGCCTGAATATACTTATCTGTGTGGTCGCCGATGATCTTAATAGAGTTCTTATTTGCACCAACGGTACCGTCGGAACCGAGGCCCCAGAACTTACAGGAAACTGTTCCTTCAGGAGTGGTGTCTTCAATCTCTTCAACAGGAAGAGAGAGGTTGGTAACGTCGTCATTAATACCAAGGGTGAAGTATGCCTTGGGAGCTTCTGCATCAAGGTTCTTATAAACTGCTGCGATGCATGCAGGAGTTGTATCCTTGGAACCGAGACCGAAACGGCCGCCGAGAACGAGGCATTTTTCAAACTTTGTGCCTCTGAGAGCGTTAATAACATCAAGATAGAGGGGTTCGCCCATTGCGCCGGGTTCCTTTGTTCTGTCAAGAACAGCAATCTTCTTAACAGTTTCGGGAATAGCGTCAACAAAATGCTTGATGGAGAAGGGACGGTAAAGTCTAACCTTCAAGAGACCGAGCTTCTCTCCCTTGGAGTTGAGGTAATCAACGGTTTCTTCAATGGTGTCACAAACAGAACCCATAGCGATGATAATCTTATCAGCATCGGGAGCACCGTAGTAATTGAAGAGCTTATAGTCGGTACCGATCTTAGCGTTAACCTGATTCATGTAATCTTCTACGATAGCGGGAACTGCATCATAGTACTTATTGCAAGCTTCTCTTGCCTGGAAGAAGATGTCGGGGTTCTGTGCGGAACCTCTGAGAACAGGATGTTCAGGATTGAGGGAACGTGCTCTGTAAGCATCAACAGCATCCCAATCAACCATGCTTGCAAGTTCATCATAATCCCAAATTTCAACTTTCTGAACTTCGTGAGAGGTTCTGAAACCATCGAAGAAGTGGAGAACAGGAACACGGGACTTGATGGAAGAAAGATGTGCTACCGCACCGAGGTCCATAACTTCCTGCACGTTGTTAGCGCAGAGCATTGTAAAACCGGTCTGGCGGCAAGCCATAACGTCGGAATGGTCACCAAATATATTAAGTGCGTGAGAAGCTACGCAACGTGCAGATACATGGATAACACCGGGAAGAAGTTCGCCGGCGATCTTGTACATATTGGGGATCATAAGGAGCAAACCCTGGGATGCAGTGTAGGTGGTTGTAAAAGCACCTGCTGCAAGAGAACCGTGGGTTGTACCTGCTGCGCCTGCCTCGGACTGCATTTCTACAACCTTAACCTGTTGACCGAAAATATTCTTTCTGCCGTCAGCGGACCACTTATCTACGTTTTCCGCCATAGGGGAAGAAGGAGTGATAGGATAAATACCGGCAACCTCTGTGAACGCATACGATACGTGCGCCGCAGCTGTGTTACCGTCCATGGAAAGTTTTTTTCTTGCCATTTTGAGAATACCTCCGTATAAATTTTTCATTTACCGCCTTAGTATATCACTATTTTTCTCTTATGTAAATATCTATTTTCGATTTTTTTCTTTTATTTTTTGGTATTTTTGAAAAAACCCATCAAAATCTCCCACCTCAAGAAAAAACATTCTCTGTCTTTTCTCCCTGCTGAAAAACTTAGTTTTCTTTAATGTGAAACAAAAACTAAAAAACTATTGAATATGTCAAGCTGTTGTGTTATAATGTATTATGTATATAGAAATATGGGGGTATTGTACCCTTCTAACTTTTAAGAGAGGCTTCCTTGTCAGCTATGGTAAACACTGTACATTCTGCTGCGGTTGACGGCATAGACGGATTTATAGTTACAGTTGAAGCAACCAATGCACAAAACAACAACTCAAAGCTTAACATCATAGGCTTGCCCGACACCGCAGTAAAAGAGGCTTCGGGCAGAGTCAAAGGTGCGGCAAGGGATTTAAGGCTTAGATTGATGCCGGGTGAACTCACTGTTAACCTTGCACCCGCCAATCAAAAGAAAGAGGGCTCGGGTTTTGACCTTCCCGTACTGCTTTCGGTCATCGACAGAGACACCTTGCCAAACGTTGACTTCAGCCACAAATGCTTTATAGGTGAGCTTTCCTTCACGGGCGAACTCAGACCCGTTAACGGCGTGCTTTCAATGGTACTCGCCGCAAAAAACGCAGGAATAAAAGAGGTTTATCTTCCTTATGATAACGCCGCTGAAGCATCTGTTGTTACAGGTATAGACATTTATCCCGTTAAGACAGTGGCTCAACTTTTGGAACACCTTAAACACTTGGAAAAGATTGAACCAAAAAAGTTTTCGATGGAGGAACTGAGGGCGCTTTCTTTGGTTAACACCCTTGACTTTTGCGACGTCAAAGGTCAGGACGCGGCAAAGTACGCCTTAGAGGTTGCTGCCGCCGGCTTCCATAATGTATTACTTATCGGCCCTCCCGGTTCAGGAAAAAGCATGCTTGCCAAGCGTCTTCCTTCCATCATGCCTAAGCTTACTTTAAACGAGGCCATAGAGTGTACAAGAATCCATTCTGTAGCGGGAGCTTTACCCGAAAGAGTTCCTCTCATTACTTCAAGACCTTTCAGGTCGCCTCACCATTCCATTTCGACTGCAGGCCTCGCAGGAGGCGGCAAGATTCCCGCCCCCGGAGAAGTTTCGCTTGCCCACAACGGCGTATTGTTCTTAGACGAATTCCCCGAATTTGATAAAGGAGCAGTCGAGATTTTAAGGCAACCTTTGGAGGATAACAGCATCACCATCACAAGAGTAAGTGGCAAAGTAACCTTCCCCTGCTCTTTTATGCTGGTTGCGGCGATGAATCCTTGCAAGTGCGGTTTCTACGGTCATCTTACCCGCCCCTGTACTTGCTCTCCCGGCTCCAGGATTTCTTACCTCAACAAAATTTCAGGGCCGCTACTTGACAGAATCGACATACAGATTGAGGTTCCCTCTCTTGAATTCAATGAGCTGTCCTCCGATTACAAAGCCGAGAAAAGTGCAGAAATGCGTAAGCGCGTGGTTAAAGCCCGTGCCTTCGCCGCAAAACGCTTTGAAGGCGAATTCGTCGGTGAGCGTCCGTTGCTGTTCAACTCACAAATGAATTCCGAACAGATACGGCGTTTCTGCGCAGTTGATGAATCGGGCAGACTGCTATTGAAAAAAGCTTTTGACCGTTTAGGGCTCTCTGCAAGAGGATACGATAAAATTTTGAAGCTCGCACGGACAATTGCAGATTTTGATGAAAGCGACATCATTTTTTCAGATCATCTCAGTAAAGCAATTCAATTCCGCACACTTGACCGTGCTTACTGGTCAAAGTAAGGCTTAAATACTGGGTTTTTAGTAGTTTTCCACGCAGTTTTCCACATTTTTCACATTTACAATAATCACGTTTACATAAATTGACGTTTTTCGATCAATACCACGCTGTTTAAATGTGGAAAACTATGTGGAAATCACGTAAAACTCTTTGTTTTTCAGCCTATTTTTTTGATTAAAACATTTACAAATGTGCAAAACTTAATTACAATCAGTTTTTAGATAATCTTTATGTTAACTCTTACTTTTACCCGACGTTAACACTGCGAGGACAAAAAATGGACTACGAAGGCAAATACTTTCCCGACGAACCGAATGAAAATCAATCAAAAACTTCACGCAATGTAAAAAGAGTATTTAAATTTCTCTTTTACGGGGCTGTGGTTGCAGTATACATAGCTTGTTTTGCAGCGCTCCTTTCGGGGTGTGAGTCCAAGGTTTGGAAAGAGGTTTCCCTATCAGACAAAGCAAAGCCGCATACAAAGCAGATAAAGACAGCTTTGAGCTGTACAAAATCAATCCCGCAGATTTTATGAGCTATGACGGCTCAATTGAAATTGCAGGGGTGGTTTACTCTCCCACAGTAAACGAATTTGAGCTTGGAATCAAATTCAACAAAAAGCTTGCTACTGTAGCTGAAGAAAATTCCGAACCGAGTAACGCTGCGGAACACGAATACTCAGACTTTCCCTTTGAATATACTATTAACGACAACGCCGGTAACACCTACGTCCTCTCAGCGAGAGAGAGTGATTCAAAAGGCAGATACCGTTATGAAAGACTGAGGTTCGACGGCATAAAGATTAATTTAGACAACAACAAGTACGTCAATTTCGAATCACAACAGCCCGTAGACGACTCAGAATCCGGCTCTTTGGTTTTCGGCGGTGACACAAGTGATTTTTATGAATCCACGGACGCAGAGGAAAACTTCAAGCTCACCTTGAAGATTTATAACCCAGTCAAAGATACTACCTCGGAATTTGTGGTTTACACAGACAACACAGTAACAAGATTGACGGAATTCAAAGGATAAATACCGTATTATCAATCCATGTGCTTTCATTAGCTTTTGAAAGGAATGATTCATTTGACACTTCTAAAAAAACTTCTCCTTATTATAACAGGACTCACTATCTCCTTTGCTGTGCATACGTCAAATTATTTTCACTATACGGACAACAGAATCAAAAACAATTCCAAAAGTGAAGAGTTCATTTCTGACGCCATTGAGGCTAATGATAAGGTGCTGACAGCTCTTTTCCCTTATACCGAACCGGTCTACAACCTCAGCGTACCGTCTAACATGACCTATTCTACTGCTGAGTTCCAGAAGTTTCAGGGCACTTATCTTGAAGAATCACACGATGCGGGCGAAGCGTATCTCGATTCCATCGTATACGCGGGCGACAGCCTTACTTACGGCTTAGGTCTGAGCGACTCTTATCTCGGAACCCGTGACGTTGTTGCGTACGGTGGTCTTGGGGTTTATGACTACCTTGACTACACGGAAAACCCAAGCTACAACCAGTCCGAGGAGTTGAAATCTCCGCTGGAATGGCTTAAAAAGCTGAATCCGCAGACGCTTTACATTATGTTGGGAACAAACGGCGTCGCGGTCTACTCAAACGAGTATCATATCAACCTTTATAACAAGATGCTTGACAGAGTTGTTGCGGCACTTCCTAATACTACAATCGTTCTCGTTGCCATCACTCCTTGGGCTGAAAGCAGAGTTACCGAAAAGTTCACAAACCAAAAGGTAGACAACTTCAACATGATGGTTCTGGAAATGGCACACGAAAGAGGTATGTATTTCCTCAACTTTTCCGAGGCCGTAAGAGACGAAAACGGAAACTTCTCCCCCGCCTACATGAGCTCAGACGGCATTCACTGGGCTTCCACTTGTAAAAAACTGTTTTGTCAGTTTGTGAGAACCCACCCCATTCCCTAAGCAAAAATTTACTTTCTCAGGAAGGAATTGCAAGGAAGTTTCCTTGTGTCAGAGCTATGAAAAAGAAAGATTTAAGAATAAAGAAAAAACAGCAGTATCTTCCATTTTACATCGGTTTTTGTGTAATTATGTTCGGACTTGGGCTTTTCTGTCTGTTTTTGCCGTACATAGCACCGTACAGAGATACATTCTCCGCCACCCGTAAAGCTATCTACCTTGCTCTCGGCGGATTAGGTACAGTTTACTTTGCGTTTCTCACATCTTATTTGGTGTTCCAGCTTGTTTCTCCCCCTACTGCACTTCTCATCAGCTCCAAGGGACTTACAGACTTCACAACAGCGGGCAAAGGCGCGGGCTTTATTCCCAAGGACTCAATTATTTCTCTTAAAGTCTTCGGCATAAAGAAAAAACTTTATCTCGGAATCAAAGTTTCTGATGAAAGCGTTTCGAGCCTCGGACTGAAACCCGCCGCAAAACGGGAAATCCAGTCAAACATTTCTTCCGGCATGCCTGCAATCATCATTAAACAAAGTGATGTAAACGTTCCGATCAGAAAGCTTCTGAAGCTCATTGTCGACAGACTCGCTTCCGGAACCGTTGCAGCTTCGGAAACAAAAG
>JAFXKQ010000135.1 GCA_017531625.1 Clostridia bacterium
AACCTCACCCTTGGAGACCGTACCCGACAATCCGCCCTTGTAGCCCGTTTCATCAAATCCTCTGCCTTCAATGCAACCGGGGTAAGCGTAGCTGACGCCGCCCTCGCAAAGAACGCCGCTCGCCTTGTGAATGTGTCCCAAAGCCACGTAGTCGAAGCCCGAAGCCGCAATGTCCGCCTTGGTTAAGGGGCCGTAGGTGGAAAGAGGACTTGAAGTGTCGCCGTGACAAACGAGAATGTTGATTTTTTCCTTGTCAAGCTCAGGGTATCCGAGAACGGGGCAGGCAGAACAAGAGCTCTCTGTAAAACCGAATCCGTAAACATCCACCCCAAGCTCAGGGAGCGAAACCCTCTCCTTGTCCTTGAAAACGTGGACGTTCTCGGGGAACTTTATGGTAGAGTAAGGAGAAACGGCATTAAACGGGTCGTGGTTACCGGGAGAAATAAAGACTTTTAATTCCCTGTACTTGCCGAACTGCTCGATTAGAAACTCCTCTGTGTCCTTTGTAACGAAACTGCCGTCAAACAAATCTCCCGAAACGAGAAAAAGCTTTGCGCCGTTCATCTTAGCCGTAAGCAGAGCCGAAGCAAAAGCGCTCCTGAGCGAGTTTCTGCACCTCTCCGCCTCTGCCGCCGAGGAAAGGGAAAACGGGGCGTCCAAATGTACGTCCGCAACGTGAAAAATCTTTATTCCGTCCAAAATCTATCCCTCCTGAACCAAACCGTCAACGATTAAAAAAGTCTTAACAAGACACAATTATCCATAATTTATTTGCATTATAACACAAAAAAAGGAAGAAGTACAGAACTTCTTCCTTAAACTTGCATTGTTTTTTGAAAATCAAACACTGCCTTAGTGTCCGGCTTATCACACCGCCCGAAGGAGTGTAAAAAGATGTCAAATCATTCAAGAGGAGCAGCGGTAATAACCTTTTCTGCCATGGGTTCAAGCCAGTCTCCCTCAAACTCTTCGATTTTTCCTGCATCACAAGCCGCGGCCAACGCAGGATCAATGGGAATCCTCGCAACCGTGTCAAATCCGTAGCCGGCAGCGATTTCCTCGAGATTGCTTTGACCGAAAATGCTGTGTCTTTCCTTGCAGGAAGGACACTCAAAGTAAGCCATGTTTTCAACGATGCCGAGAACGGGAATGTTGAGAAGCTCAGCCATCTTAACAGCCTTGCCCACGATCATTCCAACCAGTTCCTGGGGCGAGGTAACAACAACGATACCGTCAACGGGAAGGGACTGGAACACGGTAAGAGGAACGTCACCCGTGCCGGGAGGCATGTCAACAAACATGTAGTCCACGTCATCCCAGATAACGTCAGTCCAGAATTGCTTTACCGCGCCGGCAATTACAGGTCCTCTCCAAACAACGGGATCCCCTTCGTTTTCAAGAAGGAGATTGATGGACATAAGCTGAGTGCCTTTTTCGCTGAGTGCAGGGAAAATACCTTCCTCCGAGCCAACCGCACGGCCCTTAATGCCAAACACCTTGGGAATAGACGGTCCCGTAATGTCCGCATCAAGAACGGCACAGCGGTAACCCTTTCTCTGCATGAGAACAGCAAGCATGGAAGTAACAAGGGACTTACCAACGCCGCCCTTGCCGCTTACAATGCCGATAACACGTTTTATTTTGGAATGCTCATTGGGCTTTTCAATCAGACTCTTAGGGTCTCTTGAAGCGCAATTCTGAGAGCAACTTGAACAATCATGAGTGCAACCTTCGCTCATTTTCTAAAACTCCTTTCGTGGTCTTGTGAATTTCACAAGGAGCATTTTATCACCTTTGCCGATAAAAAGCAAGTATAATCGACTAATAAAAAGACCGTGGCTTAATTATTTTTCTACAAAAAAGCATTCCTTATGTGCAACTTTTGGCTGTTAGCCCTTGAAAACCGCCAAAACAAGTGTTATAATCTTTAAGTACCCAAAATAAAGAAAGGAACTGCATTATGGACATTAAAGCAAAAATCACCGAAATCGTAAACAAAATCAAAGGCGACCCTGACCTTATGAAGGAATTCACGGCTAATCCCGAAAAAGCTATTGAAAAGCTCTTGGGCGTTGACATTCCCGACGGCGTGGCAGATAAGGTTATTGACGGAGTTAAGACCGCAATCGCAGGCGATAAGCTTAAAGATGCAGCTTCCGCACTGAAGAACTTGTTCTAAGCTTCAAGTTGCATAGTAAGATAAGTTAAAAAAGGCTGAAAAAGGGTTGCCGAATGTTTTTTTGCACGTAGGCAGCCCTTTTGATTGCAAACGCGGGCAACGGAAACAAAGAAACAAAAAGGTAAGAAGAACAAAGAAAAAGAAATAACAAAAATTTTTTTAAAAAAACGAAATTAAGTATTGACAAACTGAAATTTATGAGTATAATGAAAACGTTGTCGCTCGTGGCCCTCTTTAGGCGACAGTAAATAAATTGGTATGCGGCTGTGGCGGAACTGGCAGACGCGCACGTTTGAGGGGCGTGTGGGCAACCGTATGGGTTCAAGTCCCATCAGCCGCACCATGAAAAACGACAAG
>JAFXKQ010000136.1 GCA_017531625.1 Clostridia bacterium
CGATGTAAGCGTCCTTCTTCCCTTTCTTGACTGCCTTGCAGATTTCATCGGTAAAACTCGCTTCAAGTTCGTCCACCACGTCGAGGCGGAAACCTGCGGCGCCCATTTTCATGTACTTGTCAATGACTCCTCCCTTTCCGCAAATGTACTTGCGGAACTCGGGGCCCTTGTTGACCTTGGGAAGATTCCCGATTCCCCACCAGGCGTCGTAGCCGTCGGGGTAATCGAAAAAGTTAAACCACTTGTAAAAGGGTGATTCCTTAGACTGGTAAGCGCCTACGGAATCGTACTTGCCGAAATGGTTGAAGTAAAGGCTGTCGTCCCCAACGTGGTTGAAAACCCCGTCAAGAATGACGTAAATCCCCTTTTCCTTGGCGGCCTTGAACAAAGCCTCAAGCGCCTCGTCCCCGCCAAAGCCCTCGTCCACGGTCATGTAGTCGCCCGTGTCGTACTTGTGGTTGGAGTACGCCTTAAAGACGGGGCTGAGGTAAATGCAGCTCACGCCAAGGGACTTTATGTAATCCAGCTTGTCAATGATGCCGTAAAGCGTGCCGCCGAAGAAGGTGTTGTTTCGGAGGAAATCACCGGGCTTGGCACAAAATTCGGGAGTGCCGAACCAGTCCTTGCAGTAAACGGCGTCCTCTCTTTTTACCACCTCACCGCCCCTTGCGAAGCGGTCAACAAAAATATGATAAATTATGCCGTTTCCGAGCCATTTCGGAAAGGCGTACTTTTCGTCAAAAATCAAAAGTTGGGCAGCCCCCGTGTCCTCTCGGGAAAGAACGGAGCCGTCAGCGCCGCCGAAAAATCTGCCGTGAGGGGTGTTCACCTCAAAGCTGTAGAAGTAAAGACCTCTTTCACCGATTCCCTCAGGAACTCCCACTTTGTACAAATCAAAGCCCTTTTCGGTTCCGCACCAATCGAGCTTAACGCAAGTTCTCTGCCGTGCAAGAGCGTACTCACCCTCAAAGCCTTTAAGGCCGAAAAGCTCAGGGGACGGGTTATCAATTCTTCCGCTGTCAGCACGGTAGATGCGGACATAAACCGCAAGTGCCGCCGCATCACGGCGGATTTTGAGCTCAAAGCCACGGAAGCCGTCCTTAGAAACGGCTTGAAGTGCCCTCTCGCCCTCGGCAACAGCACTGCCGACAGCAACGCCCCACTCAGTTTCCGGAGCAAGGTTTTTCAAAACTCTGAAAGCCAAGACGATTTACCTCTTTCTTTCATTTACTTTAATTACTTCAATTGTTTTGATTACTTCAATTGCTTCAATTGTTTCAATTGCTTTAATTACTTCAATAAACTTTTTGTTTCTGCTTTAAATAAACCTTTTTGTTTCTTGTTTCGTTTCGCTTAACTTAACTTAACTTAAACCAAAACAGTCAAAACGCTTTCCTTAATCAAAAGAATTAAAGAGAACTCAAATTAAAAAAGGGACGCAAAACCTGTTACTCTCATTACGCACTTTCACGGTGAGAGGAAAAAACTCCTCTCACCGTGGAAAAAGTCAACAAACCGAATTATAAAGAAATTACCGTAACTGCCCTTTACTTTAATAAAGAAGCTGTTTCATGTTCCAAATGTTGTTTGCGTAATCGGAGATGCTTCTGTCAGCGGCAAACTTGCCGGCCTTTGCGATGTTGCAAAGTGACATTTTGCCCCATCTTTCCTTGTCAGCGTAAGCTTCGAGGAGCTTCTTATGCGCTTCTGCGTAGAAATCGAAATCCGCAAGGCACATAAAGGGGTCAGCAACGCCGTAGGAGTAAAGGAGGTAGTTAGCGATGTCGGAGAAGGAACGGCCGTTAAAACCGGTCTGGAGGTAATCAACAGCCTTCTTGAGGTTTTCGTTTCTGTTGTAGTAGTAAGAGGAAGCGTAACCCTTCTTCCAGAGCTCGTCAACCTCCTCAGCGGTGTGACCGAAGATAAAGATGTTTTCCTTGCCAACCTCTTCGCAGATTTCCACGTTTGCGCCGTCGAGAGTACCGATGGTAACAGCGCCGTTTATCATAAACTTCATGTTACCTGTACCGCTTGCTTCCTTACCTGCAAGGGAGATCTGCTCACTTACGTCAGCTGTGGGAATGAGCTTTTCAGCAAGGCTTACGTTGTAGTTTTCGAGGAACACAACTCTGAGCTTCTCACGGATCTTGGGATTCTTCTCAATGTCCGCACTGATGTAGCAAATGAGTCTGATGATGTCCTTGGCAACGTAGTAACCGGGAGCAGCCTTTGCGCCGAAAATGAAGGTTCTGGGCTGCATTTCCAAATCGGGATTTTCTTTAAGAGCGGTGTAAATGCTGATGATGTGGATTGCGTTGAGGAGCTGACGCTTGTACTCGTGCAAACGCTTAACCTGAACGTCGTAAATGGAATCGGGGTCGATGGTAACGCCGGTCTTCTGCGCTAAGAAGTTGGAGAAATCGACCTTGTTAGCCCTCTTTATCTGAGCGAGCTTTTCCAAAACGTCCTTGTCGTCCTTGTAAGCGAGGAGCTTTTCGAGCTGCTTAGCGTCGGTGCGGTAACCTCTGCCGATGGTCTCATCGAGGAGAGAAGCAAGTCTGGGGTTGGAGTAGCAGAGCCAGCGACGGTGAGCGATGCCGTTGGTAACGTTTGTGAAACGCTCGGGGTACATGTCGTAGAAATCCTTAAAGACGGTGTCCTTGAGGATGTCGGAATGGAGTGCGGAAACGCCGTTTGTCATGTGAGAACCGACAACGGAGAGGTTAGCCATTCTGATCTGACCGTGGTTGATGATGGACATTCTGCCCACCTTGTCCCAGTTACCGGGGAACATGTTCCATGCGTCAGCGCAGAAACGCTCGTTGATTTCACGGATGATCATGTAGATTCTGGGGAGCTTGAGGCGGAACAAGCCTTCGTTCCAGCATTCGAGAGCTTCGGGGAGAACGGTGTGGTTGGTGTAGGAAACGGTTCTGACCACGATGTCCCAAGCGTCTTCCCAGGAGTAGTTATGAACGTCGAGAAGGATTCTCATCAGTTCGGGAATGCAGAGTGCGGGGTGAGTGTCGTTAATGTGAATGGAAACCTTTTCGGGAAGCAAGGAAAGGTCCTTGTAATCGTAAAGGTGGTCGTCAATAAGGTTCTGCATGGAAGCACTTACGAGGAAGTACTGCTGAGAGAGACGGAGAAGCTTACCCTCGGGGTGGTTGTCGTTGGGGTAAAGAACCTTGGAAATTGTCTCCGCCATGGTGTTGTCCTGAACAGCCTTAATGTACTGACCCTGGGAGAAGAGCTCCATGTTAAAGTGTTTGATGTCCTGCGCCTTCCAGAGACGGAGTGGAGTAACAGCGTGGCTGTCCTCGCCACCGGAAATCATCATGTCGTAAGGAATCGCCTCAATTTCCTCGTAATCCTGGTGGATTATCTCACAACGGCCGTTGTCCCACTTTTCGGAAACGTTACCGCCGAAACGAACGGTGCACTTTTTGTCCTGTCTGGGAATGAGCCAGGACTCACCGCCGGGGAGCCAGATGTCGGGAAGCTCAAGCTGTTCGCCGTCAACCAGTCTCTGCTTGAAAAGGCCGTACTCGTAGAGAATGGAGTAACCTCTGCCGGGGTAAGCGAGTGTGGAGAGAGAATCCATAAAGCAAGCGGCAAGACGGCCGAGACCGCCGTTACCGAGACCGGGATCGGGCTCCATAGCGTAGAGCTCGTCGAGTTCAAACCCAAAATCCTTGAGGGCGGACTTAAACTCGTCTTCCCTGCCGAGGTTACAAATGTTGTTTCTGAGGGAAGGACCGAGAAGGAATTCCATGCACATGTAGTAAATTCTCTTACTGCCGGTCTCCTTGATTTTGGAGTTGTAAATCTTACGTCTTTGGGTAAGAATGTCTCTGACGGTGAGAACCGTCGCCTTATAAACCTGCTCCTTGTCAGCCTCCTCGGGGGAGATGCCAAAGTAACGGGAAAGCTTGTCCTGAAGCACTTCCTTAATGTCGATGTTGTTTAAAGCCATAAATCTTCTCCTTAAATAGTTGAATTAGCTCACCGCCGACGGATAAAATTTCAGCAGTCAGCCCGTCACGGAACCGCCCTGAGCGGGGTAATTTTCCGTGGCTCCCCGCCGTGAAGGAATCGGGAAAAAGCGGGGACTTTGAGAGGTTTCGGCAACCGTCCGCCCTTTTGAGAGGGCTTGGAATCCGCTTTCTTGCTTAAAAAGCCCGAAAGGGAGCCGAAACCCAAAATTTATCTCAAAAAGAACTCGTCGTAAAGGGAAATGTAATCCTTAGCAGACTTGTCCCAAGAGAAATCAACTTCCATCACCTTTTTGACGAGGGCGTTCCAGCCGTCCCTGTCACGGTAAGCGCCCACCGCACGTTTAACGGCGTTGAGCAACTCCCAAGCGCTGTAAGGGGCAAAGGTAAAGCCGTTACCGCCGCCCTCGCAGCCCACGTCCTTGATGGAATCGTAAAGACCGCCGGTTTCACGGACAACGGGAACCGTGCCGTAACGTGAAGCGATCATCTGAGCCAAACCACAGGGTTCGCTCTTGGAGGGCATAACGAAGATGTCCGCACCTGCGTAAATCTTTTTAGACATGTCTCTGTTGTACATGAGGAGGGTGCAAGCCTTGTCGCTGTACCTCTCTGCGATGTGGTAAAGGTTGTCTTCGTAGAGGTAATCGCCCTTGCCGAGCACAACAAGCTGAACGTCGTCCTGCAAAATGTCATCAGCCGCAAGCGTGATGAGATCGATGCCCTTGTGGGAGGTGAGTCTGGAAATGACCGCAATGAGAGGGGTGTTTTCGGACTGAGGGAGCCCGAGCATTTTTTGGAGCTTGAGTTTGTTTTCGGTCTTTTTCCAAGAGGACTCGGAGTCGAAATGAACAAAGAGCTCAGGGTCGTTAGAGGGGTTGTAATTAACGGTGTCGATGCCGTTAAGAATGCCGTAAAGCTTGCCCTTGTTCTGTTCAAGCACGTAATGAAGCCCGCAAGAGTAGGTGGGAGAGAGGATCTCCTTAGCGTAAGTGGGGCTGACGGTGGTAACACGGTCAGCGCAAACGATTGCGCCCTTCATCAGATTGATTGAACCGCCGTAATCCACGATTTCTCTGTCACCGGGGGTGAGGTTGAAAACGTCGCCCAGAATGTCGTGGCTGAAAATGCCCTGGTAACTGATGTTGTGAATGGTGAAAACAGACTTGATGTCACGGTACTTATCCAAGAGGCCGTAAAGTCTCTTAAGGTAAATCACGGTAAGCGCGCTCTGCCAGTCGTGAGCGTGAAGCACGTCGGGGAAGAACTCGATGATGGGGAGAGCGTCCATAACCGCCTTGCAGAAGAAAGCGTATCTCTCGCCGTCATCGTAACTGCCGTAAAGAGAGGGGCGTTTGAAGTAGTACTCGTTGTCGAGGAAGTAGTAGGTAACGCCGTCCTTGACGATTTTGAAAATGCCGAGGTACTGACGGCGCCAGGAAAGGGTGATAACGGTTTCAGCCACCTTGATGAGCTTGGAACGCCATTCCGGCTCCATGGTACCGTAGAGGGGCAGAATGACCCTTACGTCGTAATCGCCGGAAGCGGACTGAAGTGCGGAAGGGAGAGAACCGATAACGTCACCCAAGCCGCCGGAGGAAGCAAAAGGCACTGCCTCGGAAGCTACGAAAAGGATTTTTTTCTTCATAAAAGCTTGCACTCCTTTTTCAAAGTAAAAGTCAGTATAAAAAACGATTTAAAGCGGTTTAAAGCGGAAAGATTTTAAACCACGGTGAGCTTGTCGATAAAGAAGGGTTTGGTTTCGTGTCCGGAGAGCACTCTGCCGTCCCTGATAACCACGTCCTTGTCAGCGATAACGCAGTTAAGAGAAACGTTTTCGCCAACGAGGGTGTCAGCCATTAGGATGGAATTTTTAACCACGGTGTTCTTGCCCACCTTAACGCCTCTGAAGAGAATGGAATTCTCAACCACGCCCTCGATTACGCAACCGTCAGCCAGCAAGGAATTCCGCACTTCGCAGCCGTCGTGGTAGGTGGTGGGGCTGGAATTCTTGACCTTGGTGTAAACGGGTCTGTTTTTGACGTTGAAAAGGCCGTCTCTTGTGGAACTGCTGAGGAGGTCCATGGAGCACATGTAGTAATCCGTAAGGGTGTTGATGCTTGCAAAGTAGCCGTCGTAACGGAAAATTCTGTAATCGGAACGGCTGAGGTTCTTAGCGATAACGTCTGCAGAGAGATTGGTGTAGCCGTGAGCGGTGGAATCAAGAATTATGTTTTCGAGGTACTTGCGGCGCATAACCCAGATGTTGAGGTTAACGTCCTTGTAACCCGAAACGTTACCTGCACAGTCCGCAATGTCCGTAACCCTGCCCTCTTCGTCGGACTCGATGATTTCGTAGCCCTTTCTGATGGTGGGAGTGATGTACATGCTCTTGACCGCCATGGTAATGTCAGCACCCGATTCGATGTGGGAGCCAAGAATCTCACTGAGGTCAATGTTGCAAATGGTGTCGCAGTCAGCGAGGATAACGTAATCCTCGTTACAGCTGGAAACGAATTCAATGATGCCTCTGAGAGCTTCAAGTCTGGTGTTGTAAATGTTGTTACCGGAGTTGAACGCCGTAATGAAAGGAGGCAAAAGCTTGATGCCGCCGGAACGGCGGGCCAAGTCCCAGTCCTTACCGGTTCCGAGGTGGTCCATGAGGGACTCGTAGTTGTGGTTTGTAACCACGCCCACGTGGGTAATGTCGGAATTTACGAGGTTGGAGAGGGTGAAATCAATAAGGCGGTATCTGCAACCGAAGGGTACGCTTGCCATGGTACGTCTTCTGGTAAGTTCCGCCACGTTATTGTCGTGAATGTTGGAAAAGATGATGCCTACTGCCGTTGCCATAACTTACACCTCCTGCGCCTGTTTGTAAAGACTGTCGAGGAACGCTTCGTCAGCACGGACGCCCGAAGGAACAACGGAGCTGTCCTTGATTTTCAAGCCGCCGCCAACGAGAGTAATTCCCTCGCTCTCTTCTTTTTCCTCGCCGACCTTGGCGTTAACGCCCACGTCGGTTTCGGAGTCCACGATGGAGTAGAAAACGGAAGCGTTTTCTCTGACGACAACGTCGCTCATCAGGACGGAATCCTTAACCACCGCACCCTTAGCCACCTTAACTCCGCTGCTGAGAACGGAATTGATGACCGTGCCGTAGATTTCGCAACCGTCGGTAATGAGTGAATTTTCAACCGTAGCGCCGTTACCGAGGAACTGCGGAGGGTTGGAAGCGTTGCGGGAAAGGATTCTCCAGCTCTTGTTTTTGAGGTCGAAAACGGGACGGTCGCCGAGGAGGTCCATGTTTGCTTCCCAAAGGCTGTCGATGGTACCAACGTCCTTCCAGTAGCCCTTGAAGGGGTAAGCGAAAAGCTTTTCGCCGCCTCTGAGCATGGCGGGAATGATGTTCTTGCCGAAATCGTTGTCGCTGGTCTCGTCTTCTTCGTCCGCCTTGAGGTAATCGTAAAGCTTGTCCTTGGAGAACACGTAAACGCCCATTGAAGCCTTTGTGCTCTTGGGATTCTTGGGCTTTTCCTCGAACTCGTAAACGGAGTAATCCTCGTTTGTGTTCATGATGCCGAAACGGCTTGCCTCTTCGATGGGCACGTCGATTACGGCGATGGTGCAGGCAGCGCCGTTGCGCTTGTGGAACTCAACCATCGCGCTGTAATCCATCTTGTAAATGTGGTCGCCCGAAAGAACAACAACGTAATCCGGGTCGTACTTGTCGATGAAATGAAGGTTTTGGTAAATTGCGTTAGCCGTACCCTTGTACCAATCGGCGCGTTTTGAGCCTTGGTAAGGTGGCAGAACCATTACGCCGCCAAAGGTGCGGTCAAGGTCCCAGGGCTGACCGTTACCGATGTACTCGTTGAGGGCCAGGGGCTGGTACTGAGTCAAAACACCTACCGTGTCTATTCCGGAATTAATGCAGTTTGAAAGAGTAAAGTCGATAATGCGGTACTTGCTGCCGAAGGGAACAGCGGGCTTTGCAACCTTTTGTGTAAGCAGATAAAGACGGCTGCCCTGTCCGCCTGCGAGAAGCATGGCTACGCATTCCTTCTTTTTGATCAAGCTTTTCCATCTCCTTTTCGTTAATGTGGCAGCGGTTCAGGGTTTAAAGCCCGAAAACCGCCTTTTTATTTTGAAGTGAAGCCCCTTGTATTAAACGGGGCAAAAGTTCTGTTTAAAAGCAGTGACTTAAAAAGCCGTAGCGTAAACCTTGACGTTTTGAAAACTGTGACGTAAAACTTTGGCACTTTGAAAACCGAAGCACCCCTCGACGCTTTAAACGCCGTGGCGTAAACCCCGAGTTCCCGCGCCGAAGTCGCCGCAAGGAGTAACGCAGAAACGTTTTCCCGTCCGTTTACCGTTCTTACGTCCGTTTACTGTTCTTACGTCCGTTTACTGTTCTTACGTCCGTTTGCCGTTTTTTAGTTTTCCGTCCTTTACTTTTCCGTGTCCGATTCTTTGATGATGACGGAAGCGCCAAGGGGAGGGATCTTAACGAGAATGTCGTAACCGCCGCCGTTGAAGCAAGCGTTCATCGGCAGGAAATTGATTTGACCCGAACCTCCGAAAGCTAAATCATCGCTGTTGATCAGCTCTATGTACTTGCCCGCCTCGGGAACTCTGATGCGTTTCTCCCTCACCACGGGAGAGAAATTGAGAACGACTGTGGCGCATGCGCCCTTTTTGTCCATTCTCCTGTAAATGTAAAGGTTTTCGTCAGCGTTGTCAGCGTCCACCCATTGGAAGCCGTCAAAGCTGTCATCAATCTCCCAGAAGCAGGGGTAACGCAGGTAAAGGTGGTTGAGCTGACGGACAAACTTCTGCATGTTGGCGTGCATCTCGTAGTCAAGCATAAACCATTCAAGGCTGTTCTGGAAATCCCACTCACGGAAAGGAGCGTACTCGCAACCCATGAAAAGGAGCTTTTTGCCCGGATGGGTCATCATGTAGCTGAGGTAAGTCCTCATGCACGCAAATTTCTGCCAGTAGTCGCCGGCCATTTTGTCCAGGAGGGAGAGCTTGCCGTGAACCACCTCATCGTGGGAAATGGGAAGAACAAACTTCTCGTTAAAAGCGTACATGATGGAGAAGGTCATTCTGTGATGCACGGACTTCTTAAACACGGAATCCACCGCCACGTATCTGAGGGTGTCATTCATCCAGCCCATGTTCCATTTAAGGTTAAAGCCAAGGCCCTGCCCGTCGGTAACACCTCGGTAGTCCGTAGCCTCCTCGGCAACCATGCAGAAATCGGGGTAGTACTGTCTGACGACTCCGTTGAGCTTTTGGAAGAAAGCGACGGATTGAAGGTTAATGTTTGAGCCGTCGGGATTGGGATTCCATTCACCGGGTTTTCTGCCGTAGTCGAGATAAAGCATGGAGGAAACGGCATCCACACGCAAGCCGTCAATGTGGTACTTGTCCGCCCAGTAAAGAGCGTTGGAGATGAGGAAACACTGAACCTCGTTACGCCCCACGTCAAAGCATCTTGTGCCCCATTCTCTGTGTTCCTTGCGGTCCTCCCCCTGGTACTCGTAAAGAGGCCCGCCGTCGAACTCGTAAAGCCCGTGAGCGTCCTTTGGGAAATGGGCGGGAACCCAGTCCATGATGACTCCGATGCCCGAAGCGTGCATCTTGTCAACGAAGTACATAAAATCGTGGGGGGTGCCGAAACGTGAAGTGGGAGCGTAGTAACCGCAGACCTGGTAACCCCAGGAGCCGTCAAAGGGGTGCTCCGCCACGGGAAGAAGCTCCACGTGGGTGTAACCCATCATCTTGACGTAAGCGGAAAGCCTGTCAGCAATCTCCCTGTAATTGAGGTATTCGCCATGCTCATCCCTCTGCCACGAACCGAGATGCACCTCGTAAATGTTCATGGGTTTTGAAGGAGTTTTGAGTTCGGCAAAGCAGGAAAAATCCTTTTTTCTCGTTTCGAGGTAAGAGCTGTCCGTCCATTCAAAGCCGTCCAAATCAAAAAGCCTTGAAGCGGTCTTGGCAAGGGTCTCGGAATAAAAGGCATAAGGGTCAGCCTTGTA
>JAFXKQ010000137.1 GCA_017531625.1 Clostridia bacterium
GGCGGGCCGTCACGGTAATAAGGGTGTCGTTTCACGCATTCTTCCTCCCGAGGATATGCCCTTCCTTCCCGACGGTACTCCTCTTGATATCGTTCTTAACCCTCTGGGCGTTCCTTCACGTATGAATATCGGTCAGGTTCTTGAGGTGCATCTCGGTATTGCTGCAAGAAAGCTTGGCTGGAAGATTATGACTCCCGTATTCGACGGCGCAAACGAGCGCGACATCGTTGAATGCCTTGAGGCAGCGGGTCTTTACCGTGAAATCCGTAACGGCGAGAACGTAATGGGCAAGGAGCTTATATCCGTAACCGTTGACGAAAACGGTGAAAAGCATATTGAAAAGCTTACCGACGAGCAGAAGGCGGATAAGGAATACCTTGACAAGCTTCTCGCTGAAGATAAGCTCAGAGTCGTTGACGGTAAGACAACGCTTTACGACGGTAGAACGGGCGAGCCCTTCGATAACCCCGTAACGGTTGGTATTATGTACTACCTCAAGCTCCACCACCTCGTTGACGATAAGATTCACGCACGTTCCAACGGTCCATACTCTCTCGTAACACAGCAGCCCCTCGGCGGTAAGGCGCAGTTCGGCGGACAGCGTTTCGGAGAGATGGAGGTTTGGGCGCTTGAAGCGTACGGCGCAGCTTATACACTTCAGGAAATCCTTACCGTTAAGTCCGACGATATTAACGGACGCAGAAAGGCGTACGAAGCAATTATCAAGGGTCAGAATATTCCCACACCCGGTGTGCCCGAATCCTTCAAGGTTCTTGTTAAGGAGCTTCAGTCCTTGTCACTTGATATCCGTGTTCTTGACGAGGAAGGTAACGAAATCGAGCTTAATACTCTTTGTCAGGAGGAGGAAGCTCCCGTTTACTCAACGAGAGAATTTAACTTCAAGGCAGATGATGATGAGTTCGAGGAATACGTTGAAACCGATGACGTTGCCGATAACTACATTATCGAAGATGAAGAGGGCAACGCAATCGAAGATGAAAATAACGATGACGATCTTTTTGGCGACGTTTATGAAGGTGATTATTCTGACTTCGCCGACGAAGATTAATTAAGGGAAAGGAGATAATATAATATGGAACACAATCAGTTTAATTCCATCAAAATAGGTCTTGCATCCCCCGATATGATTAGAGAATGGTCCTACGGCGAGGTAACGAAGCCCGAAACCATTAACTATAGAACACTTAAAGCAGAAATTGGCGGCCTTTTCTGCGAGCGTATCTTTGGTCCAACCAAGGACGGCGCTTGTATGTGCGGAAAATATAAGAATATGCACCATAAGGGCGTTCACAAATGCGAAAAGTGTGGCGTAGATGTTACAACTAAAAAGGTAAGACGTGAAAGAATGGGCCACATTGAGCTTGCAACACCCATCTGTCACATCTGGTATTTTAAATCAATTCCCGCAAGAATTCCGTTGGTTCTTGATATTTCACCGAAGCATCTTGAGCAGATTATCTATTTTGCGGAAAACGTAGTTCTTGATCCGGGCGATACTCCTCTTACGAAGGGTATGGTTCTTAACGAGAAGCAGTACTACGAATACCGCGAAATGTACGGCAACGTGTTCAGAACGGGTATGGGCGCAGAGGCAATTAAGGAATTGCTTCAGGGCGTTGACGTTGTTGAGCTTTCAAAGCAGCTCAAGGACGAGCTTCTTCTTGCCAAGGGTCAGAAGAAGACGAGAATTATCAAGCGCCTTGAGGTGGTTGAAGCATTCAGAAAATCAGGCAATAAGCTTGAATGGATGGTGCTCGACGCAATTCCCGTGCTTCCTCCCGACATTCGTCCTATGGTTCAGCTTGACGGCGGACGCTTTGCATCCTCCGACCTTAACGAGCTCTACCGTAGAGTAATCAGCAGAAATAACCGTCTTAAAAAGCTTATGGAGATCCGTACGCCCGAAATCGTTATCAGAAACGAAAAGCGTATGCTTCAGGAAGCCGTTGACGCGCTTATTGATAACGGCAGAAGAGGTAAGCCTGTAACGGGACCCTCCAACCGTGCCCTCAAATCTCTTTCCGAGATGCTCAGAGGTAAGCAGGGACGCTTCCGTCAGAACTTGCTCGGTAAACGTGTTGACTATTCAGGACGTTCCGTTATCGTAGTAGGTCCTAATCTTAAGATTTATCAGTGCGGTCTTCCTAAGGAAATGGCACTTGAGCTCTTCAAGCCCTTCATCGTTAAGCGCCTTACCGAAATGCAGAAGGCAACCAACGTAAAGGAAGCGCAGAAGAAGATTGATAAAGCATATATGTATCCTGAGGTATGGGATGCTCTTGAAAACGTAATCAAGGAACACCCCGTAATGCTCAACCGTGCGCCGACTCTTCACCGCTTGTCTATTCAGGCGTTCGAGCCCGTTCTCGTTGAAGGACGCGCGATAAAGCTTCACC
>JAFXKQ010000016.1 GCA_017531625.1 Clostridia bacterium
AAACAGCTTGAACAGTTACTGAAGTAATCCTTTTTGGGATTAAACAAGCTGTCAGGAGAAAAGAATGTTAAAAGACATTACGCTGGGTCAGTTCTTTCCTGGAAACTCATTGCTTCACAAAACTGACCCGAGAATCAAAATAATACTTTTGCTGGTTTACCTTGTTGCGGTAATTGCGGCGGACTCAAGCGCATCTTTCGCTGCGGTTTTTGTGCTCACGGTATCCTTGATTGTGCTTTCCAAAATCCCTGTAAGAACCGTTTTGAAAAACATGAAGCCTTTGCTTTTTATCTTCGTTTTTACGGGAATAATAAACCTGTTTTTTACAGGCGGTGAGCATCTTATTTTTGGTTGGAAATTTATAAAGATTTACCGTGAGGGCGTTGTTTTTGCCGTTTTTATGGTTTTGAGGCTTGCGTGTCTTGTAAGCGGTAGCTTTGTGTTACTGACCTACACCACTTCTCCTCTTGACATGACGGATGCCATCGAAAGATTGCTTTCACCTTTGAAGTTCTTTAAAATTCACGTTCACGAATTTGCTATGATGATGACCATAGCTCTTCGCTTTATTCCTACGCTCATCGAGGAAACCGGAAAAATAATGTCTGCGCAAAAGGCGAGAGGCGCCGACCTTGACAGCGGCGGACTTCTTAAACGTGCTAAGGCTCTTATTCCGATTCTTATTCCCCTTTTCGTGTCGGCGTTCAGACGCGCGGACGAATTGGCTGAGGCAATGGAGTGCCGTTGTTACCGTGGCGGTGAGGGGCGGACCAGAATGAAGCAGATGAAGTCCTGTTTCAGAGATTACGCAGTGCTGTTGGTAATGACCGGAATTTGTGTGGCTATCTTTTTCCTTAACGGAATTGAGATTTTGCCGATTTGAGTGGCATAGGAGTGGCGGTTGTGAGAGTTTATGCCTTGACTTTGGCTTATAACGGCAAGAATTATTGCGGGTGGCAAGTGCAGAAGAACGGCGTTTCGGTACAGAAAACCGTTCAGAATGCCATCGAAAAGGTTTTCGGTGAAAGCATTGATTTGTGCGGCTGCAGCAGAACCGATTCAGGGGTTCACGCAAACGGTTACGTTTGTCATTTCAAAACCGAAAAGTTTATTGACCCTCAAAGGCTTCCGCTTGCGCTGAACACGGAGCTTCCCCGTGACATCTGCGTAAAACAGGCAGATCTTATGGATGAGGAGTTCCAT
The DNA here is from genome assembly GCA_017531625.1 of Clostridia bacterium. Classification (GTDB taxonomy): domain Bacteria; phylum Bacillota; class Clostridia; order Oscillospirales; family CAG-382; genus SIG636. The sequence continues at coordinate 1,204 of JAFXKQ010000016.1, forward strand.
GCAAGGTACAGCGCAAAGGGCAAAGAGTACGTTTATCTTGTGTGGAACAGCAGGATTCGTAATCCCTTTACGGAGGGGCTTGCGTGGCAGTACCCCTTTGAAATAAACGTGGAAGAGGCAAATCTGCTTGCTAAGAAATTTGTGGGTAAAAAGGATTTTTGTTCCTTCATGTCAGCCGGAAGCAAGATTACCGACACGGTAAGGGAGGTTTTCGATTTCAAGGTTGAACGTGACGGGGAAACGGTTAAATTTACCGTAAGCGCTGACGGATTCCTTTATAACATGGTGCGCATCATGGTGGGAACAGTGCTCAAGGCGCTTAACGGAAACCTCTGTGTTGACAACGTAATTGATGCAAAATCACGTTCTGCGGCGGGACCTACCGCACCGCCCGAAGGATTGTATTTGAACAGAGTTTTTTATTGATGGCTTGCTTTTTTAAGCAAGGGAACGGAATGCTATGAGTGTTTTTTCGATTTTTTCGGAAAAGGGTAATCAAAAGGCGAAAAAGAAGTTGACAGCTCAGGAATACTACCTCAGATTAGCTCGTGCTGCAACCGCTTTTAAGTACGGTTTAATTCTTCTTCTGGTTGTGTTTGTTGCCTATTGCGTTACTTTTAAGAGTGACGAAATTACCCTCGATAATTTTAAATACATTGGCAAGGTCATTGACGTTAATTCTCAGATTACTCCTTCAAACGGCGACGTTTTGTACTTTGATGCGGATGACACCAACAGATTCGGGCTTGTCAGAGGTGACCTTGCTGTGGCAAACAGCAATGGGGTTTCTGTTTACATGCTCTCAGGAAGCAGACTGCTTAAAAGTAATTTTAAGTTTGACTGCCCGGTTGTGCTCCAAAGTGAGAAAAACGTCTTCGTTTATGACCTTGGAGGTACAGAGTTAAAGATTTTCAGTTCTTACGCAAACGTTGATACCCAGAGCTACTCTTATCCGATTTTAGGGGCGGCCGTCAACGAAAAGGGAACTTTTGCGGTCATCAGCTCCGAGAGGGGTTATCGCTCTGCACTGTTCGTTTACGACGAGCATTTCAGACCCGTTTACAGGCAGTTCTTTGGGGAGATTTACCTTACCGCCACGGACATTAACGAAGACGGTACAGAGCTGATTACGGCGGCTGTCAAGGGCGTAAACGGCGAAAACACAACGGTAGTTAACTGCTTTTCCGTAAATGAAGAACAGCCTCTTTACGAGCTGACAGTTGCGGGAGAATTCCCTTGGAAAGTAAGTTACGGCGCAGACGGCGGATTCAGTTTGCTCACGGATAAGGCGCTCAGAATTTACAACGCTGACAAAGAGTGCCTTTGCACCGTAAGCTTTGAAGGCAAAACCGTTTCGGACTGCAAGCTGAGTGATGAGTTTGCAATCCTTAGTTTCAGCCCGTCTTCTCTTTCGGGCAGCAAAGAACTTGCAGTTTACTCTACAGAGAACGGACAGGAGCTTTACAGAGCCGTTTACCCAAAGGGCTTAAAGAGTTTTGAGGTGCTCGGCGACAAGGTTTACGCTTTGAGTGCTTCGGAGCTTTCCGTGTTCTCACCAAAAGAGGCGGACGAGGGGTTCAAAAAAGAGGTAGATGAGGTTTACAGCTCCGTGCTTCCCGTTAATGAGGGCTACGCTTTGGTTCTCAGCGGAGGAAGCGCTGAGGTTGTTTACACAACGGATTCTGTGGAAGATACTCAGGGTGACGGGAGCACGGAATCAGAGGGAAAATAACAGTTTTTAATGAAGCTTTGGATAGGAGAGGATTTGAAATGAACGTTTTACTTGATGTTATCGTTGTTGCTATAATTGCTGTTACGGTTTACCTCGGCTTCAGAAGAGGATTTGTTAAGACTGTTATGGGCGCTGTAGGATTCTTTGTTGCACTTGCGGTTGCGATTGCATTTGCGCCTGCGCTTAAAGCGGAGGTTTTAGAGAGCCGTTTTACGGAGAATGTTAAGGTTTACGCAGAAGAAGCCATTGAAAAACTTCTTGACGGCGAGGAAAAAGAGGATTACGATGAGCTCTTTGAAAGCGAAAATAAGAGCAACGTAGAGCTTGTGCTCGACAGCTTCGGCTTGGGAGAAAAGTATGAAAGCTTCAAACAGAGCTATCAGGAGTGGAAGGACGAAAACACTCAGACCATTAAAGCTAATTTGGTGGACTACCTTTCGGAAACTGCCGTTGACGTGGGAGCTTTGATAATTTCCTTCGTTGCGATTTTCGTCTTAGCTCGGATTCTTTTGAGACTTGCAGAATGGCTTCTTGACAGATTTTGTGATTTGCCTGTGCTCAAACAGGCCAATAAGGCGCTTGGGCTTGTTGCAGGCGTTGTTCTTGCTCTGTTCAGAGTTTATGTGTTCTGCTGGCTCTTCGGTCAGCTCATTCCGGTGGCGGAGGTCTTTGGTTTGGAATTCCTTGCTTCTGCAAACACGGACAGCACCGTTGTGTTCAAGTTCTTTGCGGAACACAATCTGCTTGTTGATTTATTGAAGTGATTTAGGGTGCGGGCGCTCGGTTAAGAATGGCGGTTTTTCTGCGTTCTTAACGGAGACGGCGGACACCGTGACGGATAAACAGTTTAATTTTTTTGGAGGTTTTGGGCGAGGAGTCGCCCCTGTCAGTTGCAATGAATAAAATGTGCACACGCTGCGGTAAGCGGATTGCCGTGGTTTTCGTAACCCGAGTTGAGGGTGATAAAACAATTAATGAGGGATTGTGCCTTGTTTGCGCTAAAGAGCTGGGAATCAAGCCCGTAAACGACATAATTTCCAAGATGGGCATAAGCGAAGAGGACCTTGAAGCGATGGCGGAAGAGGTGAGCAGTCTTATCCCGTCCGATGATGATGACGATGATAACGAAGGGCGTGCCCCTGCAATAAATTTCAATTCGCTTTTTCCCGGAATGCGTCCTAAGGACGGAGCTGATTCCCAGGGGAAGGCTCAGGGCGAAAAGTCTGATAAAAAGAAAGAGGAAAAGAAAAAGTTCCTTAACCAGTTTTGTCAGGACCTGACCGCGAAAGCCAGAGAGGGGAAGATTGACAACATTGTCGGCAGAGACAAGGAGCTTGAACGTGTAATGCAGATCCTTTGCCGCCGTCAGAAGAACAACCCTTGTCTTATAGGCGAACCGGGTGTTGGTAAAACTGCTGTTGCCGAGGCGCTTGCCAAAAGAATTGCGGAGGGGAAGGTTCCTTACAAGCTAAGCGACAAGGAGGTACACCTTGTTGACATGACGGCAATGGTTGCGGGCACGCAGTTCAGAGGTCAGTTTGAGAACCGAATGAAAGGTCTTATCGAAGAGGCTAAAAAGTTAGGTAACATCATTCTTGTTATTGATGAGGTTCATTCCATTGTTGCCGCAGGCGATGCCGAGGGCGGAATGAATGCCGCTAACATTTTGAAGCCCGCACTTTCCAGAGGCGAAATCCAAATCATCGGAGCTACAACTCTTGTGGAGTATCGCAAGTACATTGAAAAGGATTCCGCTCTTGAACGCCGTTTTCAGCCCGTTATGATTAACGAACCGAACATTGAGGATACGGTTAAGATTCTTGAGGGCATTAAAAAGCATTACGAGGATTACCACGGAATCTTTATTGACGATTCCCTTATCCGCCGTATGGTTGAGCTTTCGGAGAGATACATTACAGACCGTTATCTTCCCGACAAGGCCATTGACCTTATGGACGAGGCGGCCTCGCATTTGGCAATGAATTCTCCCATCGTTAACGAACTCAGCGCTCTTGACAAGGAGCTTGATGCGCTTAAAGTGCGCAGGGAGGAGCTTGAATCGGGTGAACAAAACGAGGAGAGCTACCGTTTGCTTGCTGACATCAAAACCGAGGAAAGCAAGAAAATGGCACGTTATGAGGAGCTTTCAAAGGAACGTGATACTTTAAGGCTTACGGACGAAGACATTGCAAGGGTTATTGAAATCTGGACGGGGATTCCCGCAAGCAACATCAGCGAAAACGAGTTTGTAAAAATTGACCGACTTGAACCCGCTCTCAAAGAACGGATTGTAGGTCAGGATGAAGCCATAGCTAAGGTGGTTAAAGCCATCAGAAGGAGCAGAGCAGGCATTTCTTACAAGAAAAAGCCGGTTTCCTTCATCTTTGCGGGAAGCACGGGAATCGGTAAGACGGAGCTTGTTAAAGTCCTTGCGAATTACATGTTTGACAGCCCTGAATCTTTAATCAGGCTCGACATGTCTGAGTTTATGGAGAAGCATTCCGTTTCCCGAATCATCGGTTCGCCTCCCGGTTACGTGGGCTACGACGATGCAGGTCAGCTTACGGAGAAAATCCGCAGAAAGCCTTACAGCGTAATTCTTTTTGATGAAATCGAAAAGGCGCATCCCGACGTAATGAACATTTTGCTTCAGATTCTCGACGATGGCAAAATTACCGATGCCCACGGCAAAGAGGTCAACTTTGAGAACACGGTTATCATCATGACCACCAACGCCGGCAGTAAGACCGGCAACGCTCTTGCGGGTTTCACCGCCGATGCAAAGGCTTCCGACGAACAGAAGACTTTGAAGGCGCTTGAGAGCTTCCTGAGACCTGAGTTTATAAACCGTGTTGATGAAATCGTTGTGTTCAACCGCTTGAACAAGGAGAATTTCAAGGCTATTTGCGTGATCATGCTTGAAGACTTGAGCAAGGTGCTTAAAGTCAAGGGAATTTCTTTGGCTTACGACAACAAGGCGGTAAATCTTTTGGTGGAAAAGAGCTTTTCCGAAAAGTACGGAGCGAGAAATCTTCGCCGAGTCATTCAGACCGAGGTTGAAGACGGAATAGCTTCTCAAATAATTGAAAATTACAAACAGCCAATCAGTGCGGTTTCTCTCTCCGCAAGGGGCGATAAGATTAAGATTGATTGCGTTTAAACCCAAATAATGCCTTGGCGCAGGAAAGAGGGGGAAGTTTATGAGTGCGGGAAACGACAACAGAAATCTGACAATCAAAACAATTACCTCTAAGACGGGTGCCAGGGCTTCCCAAACGGGGTTTTCTCCCTCATTTATGGAGGCATACGAAGTTGCGTCTTACTTTGGAACTAATGTCACCAACGGGCTTACAAAGCATCAGGTCAAGCGTTCCAGGTTGAAGCACGGTTCAAACACCGTGATTCCCGAGTTTGTTAAAAGTATTTCCTCCAGCATAAAAAGCCAGCTTCTTAACGTGGTGGAGCTGTTGCTTATTGCCAGCCTTGTGTGCTACGGTGCTTTCACAGGCAACGAAGGTACGTACTTTGCTGCGGTTGCGGTGGCATTGGTGGTTTTTGGCTGTGCCGTGATGGAAAAAAGAGCTTCCGACACCCTTAACGAAACGGCAAAATTCGGCGCACAAAACGTTACGGTAATACGTGACGGAAGGACGGTTTCGGTTAAGGAAAAAGCACTGGTTCCCGGTGACGTAATCGTGTTGGAAAACGGCTCTGTGGTTCCTGCCGATGCCAGACTTATTGAGGTTGGAGGCCATTTGTTCGTTTTGGAAACTCCGCTTAACGGCGTAGAGGTTTCCGTTGAAAAAAGTGCGGTTTATGTGGCAAAAAGCGAGAAGGACGAACCGTATAACATGGTTTTTGCCGGCACGATAGTTACGTCGGGAAGCGGTGTTGCAATCGTTTGCCACACAGGTGCTGAAACCAGGATGGGAAAACGCTTTCCGCAGGCGGAGAGTCGCTTGCCGTCAAGAATGCGTTCTCTCACCGAGGTTTCGAAACGGGTTTCTTTTGTTACTTCCGTTGCATGCTTTGTTTTTATGATTCTTTCGCCCTTGCTCGGCAGGGATTTGGTTGATGCGTACATGCTGGCTGTTGCGGTTTGCGGTACGGCTTTGCACAACGTTTTTGGCGTTTTGTGCTTTGTTTCCTTTGCCGACGGCGTCAGACAGCTTGCGGAGGAAGGGGCTGTGATTAAGCGTTACTCTGCGGTGGACAAGCTTTGCAGGGTTAACTCGATTCTGTGCGACAAGTCCACGGCGTTTCCTCTCAGCGAAATGAACGCAGAGCTGGTTTACATCAACGACAGACATTACAAGGTAAATCGGGAGAACAAACAGAAAATTTCAAAGATTTTTACTTATGCCTTGCTTTGCTCCGATACCAAGAGGAGCGGCAGCGTCAACGGTAAGGAGACAAGTGATTTTATTGGTAACCCTGCTGACGTGGCAATGGCAAGAGCTCTTGACGGGGTAGGCATCGACATTGACAGCTTTAAAGAGAGCTACTTCCGCATTGAGGCTGACCTTGAGCCAAAGGGCGGAATTACGAGGGCGCTTGTACTTCACGATGACAAAAACGTTCTTGTGCTTAGGGGGAATCCCGAACACATCGTAAGGCTTTGCGCGGGTTACGAAGCGGACGGAATCAACAAGCGCTTTGATGAGGCTTCAAAACGCCGTATTTTAGAGGCAGCGGCAGACATGGGGGATGCGTCTCAGCACGTTATTGCGGTGGCTTCCGCTACAACTGAAGCGGACAGTCTAAGGGCCTCGGTTACGGCGGAAAGGCGTTTGGTTCTAAACGGTTTTATCGGGCTTTACACTTCTTTGGAGCTGAACAGCGCCAACGCTGTTTACAAATGCAACGCCGGCGGGATAGAAACCGTTCTCAAATCTCCCGATGCTTACGTTACGGCGGTGGCAACTGCTAAAGATGCGGGGATTTTAAAATCTGAAAAGCAAGTGATCTCCGGTGAAGAAATAAGGGCGATGGACCGAGGGCTTTACATTGCGGACTCACCCAAATACAAGCTTTATCTCCACGTTAATGAGGACGAGTGGGCTGATGTGCTCAGGATCCGTAAAGCAGACGGGAGAATAACGGCTGCAACAGTAGAAAACACGGAAGAGATTCCCCTTATGAGGGATGCGGACGTTTGTTTTGCTTCACAGTCCAACACCCCTCAGACCGTTAAGTACGCCGCCGACGTATTGGTTTTAAAGGGCGGGCTTAACAGCATTTGTAACGCCATTCAAAAGGCAAGGATGATAAACAAGCGGATTCTTTCGGCCTTTGAACAAATTGTTGCAACACAGCTTACTTTTCTTGTTTGCCTTGCGGTGGCAAGTCTTTTGGGGTTGCAATGTCCGTTCAGAGCCACGGATGCGGTGATTTCGGGAGTTCTGTTCGGTGCGGTTTACACGGTGGCGGCTGCTTTTGCCCCCTGTGACAGAAAGATTCTTGAAGACCGCACGGATTACGGAACAAAGACTGTCCCCATTGAAAACCTCGTTTACCCTGCGCTGTTTGCCTTTGGGGGGGCGGTTTGCGTGTACATAAACTTTTACGTAGGAAAACAAATGACGGCCGTGGACAACGAGCTTTACTCCATGAGCCTTATCTGCATGG